>CAYZJZ010000036.1:0-5751 GCA_964478905.1 uncultured Eubacteriales bacterium | reverse complement strand
AGCAAGAGCAATAATACATCCACCGGCAATAGCGGACCCAAGTTGTCCTGAAACATTAGCACTTACTGCTTGCATCAAAATAAAATTACTAGGATCTTCATCATGAGCAATTTTTTGAACAACACGTGCAGACATAGGGAACGCAGATACACCGGCCGCACCAATCATAGGATTTATCTTCTTCTTCAAGAATAAATTAGCAATCTTCCCGAATAAAACACCAGTCGCTGTACCAAAAATAAACGCACATAGACCCATTAAAAGTATCATTAACGTTTGAGGTCTTAAAAACGAATCAGCAGTCATTGTAGATCCAATAGTTATACCCAAAAGCAAAGTAACTAAGTTAGACAATTCATTTTGTGCAGCAGAAGACAACTTTTCCAAAACCCCGCAAACTCTTATTAAATTACCAAACATAAGTAATCCTACTAAGCTCACACTCATAGGAGAAATAATACCCGCAACTAAAGTTACAATTATAGGGAAAAGTATAAGTAACCACTTTGGAGCAGGTTCTTCAACATATTCCATTTTAATTTGACGCTCTTTCTTAGTTGTAAGTAGTTTTATAACAGGTGGCTGAATAATAGGAACAAGTGCCATATACGAATAAGCCGCAACAGTAATCGCCGGAAGTAATAAAGGTGCTAATCTGTTAGCAACATAAATAGACGTAGGACCATCAGCCGAACCAATTATTCCAATTCCGCAAGCTTCAAAAATATTAAACCCAAGTCCAATTGCCATTAAAATAGTTAAGAAAATTCCCATTTGTGCCGCAGCACCAAAGAAAATCATAAACGGATTTTTAAGTACAGGCGTAAAATCAACCATAGCACCTATCGCAATAAAAATTAATACCGGAAATACCTCAGTCGTAATTCCTATATCATACATAATCTTTAAAAATCCGGGTTCCTCCGCCGTTCCAATAACAGCAGAAAAAGGAATATTCGCTAAAATAGCTCCAAATCCAATAGGAAGTAACAACATTGGCTCATATTGTTTCTTTATAGCAAGCCAAATTAATATACCACCTATTAAAAACATAACTCCGGTTTGCCAAGTCAGGCCGGTAAAACCTTTTAATAATTCTTCCATTTCTTTATCCTCCGTAAAAAATTATAAATTTTCAGCTCCGAACGAATTCGGCAAAAGCTCCTCCATTTCAAAAATTTTAACTTCTTTCCCGGTTTCATTAACAGCTATAAAAACAGTATCACTGTTACAAAAATCCTTTAATCTTTGCCTACATCTTCCGCAAGGCGTACAAAAATTCTCAGAATTCAAGTCACGTTCCGCCGGTTTACCAAAAGTAACAACATACTTAATAGGTTTTCTCTCAGAAAGCAAATAAGAAGAAATCGCACCAACCTCAGCACAAGTAGAATCTCCATTGGCAGGTTCCCAATTAACCCCTATAAAACATTCATTCCCCTCATCAATTATTCCGGCACTAACATTATACTTGTAATATTCGGAAACAGATTTTTTAGAAACAACAACAAGTTCATCAATTATATCTCTCATTAAATCCGGTAGCTCCTCAACGCTCTTTCTTTCCATATTTTCCCCTCCTTAATATATTTAGAAAACTAAAAATTTTTTTCATTTCTATTTAAAAACATTCCATCTTTATAGCCTTGTATTTCGCTGTCTTTTTCAGCATTTTTAAGTCTTTTAGTCGCAAGTAAACAATAACCTTCCTCACGTTCAACACCACAAAAATTTCGTTTCAACTTCTTAGCAACAACCGCAGTAGTCCCAGAACCTAAAAACGGATCAAAAACCATATTCCCCTCGTTAGACGAAGCTAAAATAAGCTTAGCAATAAGTTTTTCCGGCTTTTGAGTAGGATGTTCTGTATTCTCAGCCATAGACCAATACGGAACTGTAATATCTGTCCACACATTAGCAGGATGAGTAAATCTAAACTTTTCTCCGTTTTCAACAAACCAGTCCTTAGCATTACCTTCTTCATCCTTATAAGGAGCAATAACCTTCTTTTTAACTTTTACAGCATCAATATTGAAAACATATTCTTTATCATTCATTGTGCAAAAATATATATCTTCAATATTATTCTTCCAATTTTTATTACTGCCTCTCCCTTTCTCTCTTTCCCAAGTAATTCGATTTTTAACACAAAAATACTTACTTAGCACTTGGTAATATAGAGGCGAAGTTTTCCAGTCTCCACAAAAATACAAAGAACCGTTAGGTTTCATTACCCTCGGTAATTCCTTTACCCATTTTTCAAACCACTCAATATAACTCTCATCATTAGTTTTACTAAACTTCGTTCCGCCATACTCTTTCGTCAAATTATACGGCGGATCAACTATAAGTAAGTCTACAAAACTATCTGGAAGTAGTTTTATAGTTTCAAATGTATCTCCTTTAATTACTTTGTTCGAAAAATCATTATCCTTAGCTAAAAATTCATCAAACAAAGCATCTTTTTCGTTGTATAAATCCTCTATTCTTATTGTTTTATTTCGACTCATTTTTATTCCTCTTAATCCATTTTTACAAATTCAACTTCTTCATCAATACTAGGCCCGATATTATAAGTAGCAACAGTACTTCCCTGTGTAATTTTTATTTGGTATTCAGGATTATTAGAGGGTCTATTGTACTGTAACATAAGTCCATAGTTCTCAGTAATCTGTTCATCTATTAAAACTGCATCTTCTTTATTACTAGGCACAAAATCCTCCTCATAATCATCCCACATAAGCTCAGTAACAGTTATTCTTCCGCCAACTTCAAATGGTAAAATAAGCATACTTCCGGCAGCTTTACCATTTAATGTATAATATCTTATAGGCACTTTTATAGAGTTTATCTCATCAGCATCTAATCCTTTTTCATAGTTTCTAATTGCAAACACTCTTTGAACCTTAGTATTCGGCTTTTCGATTCCTAGTACCTTAGGCAATTCATTTTCCGGGAAATCATTCTGAACTACAATATTCGGCTTGTCCGGGTCTACTGTCGGAACTAAATAAACATATGAACCAATACATACCACTATCAAAACCAATGCACAAATTACTCCAATTAAAACCTTCTCTTTCATATCATTCATAAAAGATCCCTCCAAAATTATACTCTCCAAATAATTCTATCGTTATTTTCTCAAAAAAACAATAGCTTTTTCTTCATTTATATCCATATATTTTGCATTGATACCAAAATCCCAATTATGGTACGATTTAAGTATATAAGGGAGCTGGTAGTATGAAAATTTTAAGAAAAATATTAACCTTATTACTCATAATAACTTTATCTCTCCAATTATCCTACGCAAAAAACGGTATAAGTATAAAAGTAAACGGTAAGTACCTCTCCACTGATGTTGCTCCGTTTATATCCAATTCTTCTACTTATGTACCTATTCGATTTATATCAGAAGCATTAAATATTAATGATATAACTTGGAATTCTTCTAGCAATTCAGTAACTATAAAAGCTGATAATAAAACATTAGTTTTATTTGTAAACAAAAATTATGCATATCTGAACAATAAATACATTAACCTTGAAAATAACGCATTAATCGTAAACTCAAGAACATTTATACCTGTACGCTTTGTTTCAAGTTGTTTCGATGCAAATGTAGACTGGGATGAAAAAAGTCAAACAGTTATAATTAATTCAAAAAACTATGTAAATTCTCCTGTTGAAGAAAACACCTCTATATATTGGCTTTCAAGAATAATAGAGGCTGAAGCAAGCGGAGAACCTTATAAAGGTAAAGTCGCCGTTGGCGAAGTAATACTAAATCGTGTAAAATCAAACGATTTTCCAAACACAATATGGGGCGTAATCTTCGACGATAATTTTGGAATACAATTTGAACCGGTTTCAAACGGGACAATCTACAATACACCATCTAGTGACAGCATATCCGCAGCCAAAGATGCTCTTAGCGGTTCTAATTACGTCGGAGAATGTTTATATTTCTTAAACCCGACAATTGCAAAAAATAACTGGATAATAAAAAATAGAGAATACTATACAACTATATCCAATCACGATTTTTATATATAAATTTTTCCGTTAAGCCGTCCAATTTTTATATTTACAATAGCTTATTAGCAATTCTTCATCTTGTCCAAATTTGCAGCATCGTTTTACCAATGTATCCCAGCCAAAATTATTAATAATTACATCATATAACTTTTGAGCTCTGTTAAATATAATATTCTTATTTGCATTACACCAAGTTAATTGGTTAGCTAATAAAGTTTTATATCGTACAGTTTCAAGCGTGTCAGTATTAACTATATTCATATTTACCGAGCATACAGAGTTTTTATGTATAGGTATCATATTATTTAGATTAATAACACCATATTTCCCATTTTCTATTTTTATTAAATCAATTTGACTTTTCATTGTTAAATGCTTAGATTTTGGAGAGCTTAGTGGTGCATAATAATCATTTTCCCCAATTTTAAGCAAAATTCCAACAAAGGGCCTATTTGACTTAGAATCCATAGTATATGGAACGCAAGGATCTTTCTCCCTTAAATAATCACAATATTCTGCATCAACTAAACAAAATGTTCATCTTCTCATAGCTTTTCCTCCTTAAAAAAGACCGGGAAAATATTTCCCGGTCCTATCTTTTTTAGCTCCCACTTATTGGTAGGGTACACCGCTTTTTTAGCTCCCACTTATTGGTAGGGTACACCGCTTTTTCACATAAGCATCTAACTTATGTTTACAGTATAAACGAAAAGTAAAACATTGTCAACAACGAAGTCTTATTCGTTCATATCATATTATATGCAATTTAACAAACGTTAATTAGCTAATTTATTTCCTTTAGCATCAGTATTTATATTCCCGCACAAAATTAAAATACCTTCTATAAATCCCCAAAGTGCGCCAATTCCACAAGTTACAATTGTAACAACAATTGGATTATAGCTTTTTTAGTAAATCCTAAATAGAAATTGTGAACTCCCCAAGCGCCTAAGAAAATACCAAGTAATCCGGCAACTAGCTTAGATTTCGAATCTGAACCGTTATTTTGTGTTGCTCCTTGTTTTAAAGGTGTTCCGCAATTACTGCAATTATTTGCATTATCATCATTTTGACTTCCACAATTTGGACAAAACATATAAAAAACCTCCTTAAATTATTTAACTACATTTCTAAGGTAGCATATTAAACGACAAATTTCAATAGATTTAACAAACATTTTTTACATCAAACTCCAAAATAGTTGCTAATTTCCTTTAGTCCTTCAAAATTCTTTTGTCTATGGTACTCATAAACCGCAATTGCAACCGAATTAGATAAATTAAGAGAGCGTGTTTCCCCAAGCATAGGGATTCTAACACATCTGTCCATATTACCCAAAAGCAAATCTTCAGGTAACCCCTTAGACTCTTTCCCAAATAGTAAAAAAGCATTATCCGGATAGCTAACTTCCGTGTGATTTTGTTTCGACTTAGTAGAAAAGAAAAACATTTCCTTATCTTTATGAATATCTAAAAACTCCTGTAAATTTTCATAATAATGAACCTCTAAGTCTTTCCAATAATCCATTCCCGAACGTCTTAAATATTTATCCGTAACTTCAAATCCTAAAGGCTTTACAAGGTGTAAAACAGAACCGGTCGCAACACATGTTCTTCCAATATTCCCTGTATTTTGAGGTATTTCCGGTTCAACCAAAACAATATTTAATGCCATAAAAATTTCATTCCCTTCAAAAAAGTCACATAATCT
>CAYZJZ010000035.1:0-10994 GCA_964478905.1 uncultured Eubacteriales bacterium | reverse complement strand
TCTTTTCATAGGAAGGGTTTGTGAAGTTTACACAAACTTTCCTACGTACTCATTTTGTAAAATATTTTCAAATTGAATTATTGCATTACTTTTAGTATTATCTATTTTTGAAAAAACATTATCTCTTTTTCTTTCTACATCTTGAACCTTAATATCTCTAATTTCTCCTGATAATACCTCATTTTCTTGTTCTATGCTTTTTAATTGTTTTCGAATACTTACTTTTGGATTTTGAGGAATCATCTTATTATTTTTATTTTCTTGTTCTATCACACTCTCAAAAATCGCTTTTACTTCTTTAGCTACATTTTCAAACTCAGGCTTACTTTCAAGTAATTTTATAAACTCTTCTATTTCAAGTGTCATTATTCCCTTTTCTCCATTCACAGAAAAATCTCGAAAGCCTCTTTCATAAGTCCTAAGCCTTTGAATTTCCATCTTTTTATTAAGATTTACTAACTGAGCTTCTTTTAACTTTTCCTTACCAAATAATTTTCCAATTATAGATACTCTTTGATTAGCAACTGCAGACTTTTCTTCTTTAAACTTTGCGATTTTAGAATCTGTTATTAACTGTTGAATCTTAGCCTCATAACTTCCTATAAATTTGCTTTTCATTTCTTTAATATATGCACCTTTAGTTGTTTCACAAGCTTGTGAAACTAACTCTTCAATATCTTCTACTTTACTTCTTATTCCTTCTATTTTATCTTGGTCTGTAACTTTATACATATCTCGTTGCATATTTTCAGAATTATTTTCTAACTGACTAATAATTGTAGAAATATGTGTTCTATCTATTCCACTAAGTTCATAATCTAGATCTAAATATTGGGCTAATTTTGCAAATTTATCTTCTTCTGTTTGGAGTTGTGTATATAGTTCTTTTGCAGTTTGAGGAATTGACTGCGAAGTTTGATTTATAGCATCACATTGTTCGTCTAGATATTGATTTTCCTCTATACTCATTAATTGGCTATTACGCCCTCTAATCATTATTGGGATTCCATTTTGTGCATTAGAATATTCTTGCAAAACTTCCTGTTCTACATTGGAATATAATGTAACAACAGATTCAATTTCAAAATCATCTATAACAATCTCCGAAAATTCGTTACGTTCTCGCATTCCTTCATGAACGATTTGAGGGAAATCTACAATTAAACGCGCCCTTTGACTATATAAGTCTTTCCTAGAATTAATTACATACACATCATGATCACTTGCACGACTTATATGCTTAGGTTTTATAATATACCCTACACCCCGTCTATGTGTCTTTCCATATGTCTTATAATGGTCTTCTGTTATAAGTGAAGTCGATATTACAGGATCACGAAATTTCCCTTTTACAGGATGTGCTGTTTCATGCATTAAAAAACAATTTGGATTTTGATTTAAATACTCTTGCCATTCTTCATTTGAAATCTCATTAAATTCTTTATAAATACTTTCTAACGTCTCTGTATCTAAAAGAGAAATATCTCCTAATGTTTCAACTCTACTAAAAAATTCAGATAATTTTTCAACTGTTCTTTTAGAAACCCCTTTTGATTGCAAATCTATATCTTTATAATTTAATATTTCTTCAACCGCCTGTTGACAACTCTTTTTTACTATTGAAAGTAAATAGTGTTCTTGTTTTTCCTGTAAATCAAGATTAAATTTAAAACTGCCTAAATAACTTAATAAGTGTTCTTCATTAATTAATCCTAATCGATAAAGTTGCATTAAATCTGTATGTGGTTCTTTTAATTGATTAAATTTTAATAAATTCTTACTTGCTATATATCCCTCTTTAATTTTGTCCCAATACTCCTGCTTATCTCCAGTTTCTTCTAATAATAAAATAGAAGCTACATCCGACTCAATAGGAATACTTGCATTCTCTAAAACATTATGCCAATTATATATATTACTTAACTCAGAAACTGAAAATTCATTACCAAAAATCTTCTTTTGATATCCAACTAACTCTTCTCCGCCTAATCCTTTACTTTTCAAATCTTCCAAAATATAATCCTTACTCTCTTCATCTAAGTTGAGCTCAATATCATTGCAATTAAAGAAATTACATAACAAATGAGAAAATTCCGGAGAAATAATACTTTCTTCTTGTAATTTACTCATTCCAATTTTTAATCTATCATTAAATAATTCAGATATATTCATTTCAAAATTAGCTTGAAATGACGACAAATTTTCTGATTCATTTTCTAACCTATCACTTGCAAATTCTCTATACTCACTTATTCGAGATAATATTTTATTTTTTACATCTTCAGAAAGCTTTATATTTAACATTTCCATTCTATTCTCCTTTTATAGTTAATGAACTAGCTCCTCATTCTTTTCTTTATTCTGTTCAAAATATGCCCTTCTTTTCTCTTCTAAACTCTTCATCTCACGCTCTTTAAAATCTTGAACAAACTGTTTTAATTCTTCAAACTTCTCAGGACTCATATTTGCAACATAGTCATATGCCATAAGTTCCTTAAAAATACCAATAAAATTCTTTATGGTTTGCTCATGATTAATTTCTAAAGTTGATAATAATTCAACATCTTTTAATGTAAATTTTTCATGACTTTTTATAAAATCAACAACTTCTTTTGAATATTCCCCTTGTGTTCTATATATGTGTAACCTATCTATGACAAATTCTTGCTCTACTATATATTGATTATCTCCAAACCTCTCATATATTTCACTTAGCAATTTATTTTCTAATCGCTCTTCCATTTCCAATGATATTTTTGTATCTTCTTTATCAACTTCACTATTAAAATGTATATCGCGAACATATCCGGTTTTATTTGCAAAATTCTCCATTGCATTATTTAAAGCTGGAGGTTCTATTGTTTGAGCACCGATTTCTACACTAAAAATTCCAAGTTCATTTAATTTCATTTGTACAGCAGTTTTTTCATCTCCGCTAAATACAGTTACATCTTTATATTTACTAAATTGTTTCCTCATTTCAGGATTACTAACTATCTCTTTATATCTGGAAATAGGTATCATTAAAATAGCTTTATCTGATAAAGTAAATGGTTTCTCTCTTGAAACTTTATAATAAGTATCTACAGGATTAAAATTAAGCATTTCATCATTTTTATGTTCTGAAAAAGGATCTAAAAAAATATATGATCTATTGCTAAAATTACCATACATATGCGATGAAACTAATCCATTTAACGCAAAATGTTTAGTTGAACGATACTTCGAACTAACTAAGCCATATTGTTCAACTAATTCTTTATTTCTATCCTCAATACTTTGACCCATATCTGTTTTCTCAAATTCATATAATTTACCGAAATCGAATAACCCATTTTTATTCACAAAATTTATTTCCTTCCCTTCATAATTAATTTTAGGGAATTCTTCGGCTATAATTCTACTGCAAATTGCATAAATAATATCAGGTAAATATATTTCAGTACTATTCATCTCATCTATTATTTCCTCTTTTTTATCCATTGGAAAATAATCTGTTGTCCTTACTAACATTAACTCATCTTCAACAATATCTCTTCCAGCAACTCCAGGAGTTTCTACTCCACGTGCATAATTACTTACTTTTCCAAACTCAGCTCTTTTCTCTTCTTTTTCTTTTTTGAAATCGCTTACAAATTCAGTATTTTCTGCATTTATAAAATTAAGTTTCTCATTAAGATTTATTCCGTACTCTCCAAAAGTCTCACGTCTATCTAATTCATATCTTAAACTTTTTCCTTTAGCTTCATCAATCTGTGATACTAATGCTATAAGTCTTTCACGTATACCATCTAAAGTAAATTCATTCTTTGCCTGCTCACTTAAGTATTTTTCAATAAATACTGGCATTTGACTTGATAACATTTCTATCGGATTTTATCGAGAAATAAATTACTTCAGAACATCAAAAAAATACTATTTTTATCTATATTATTTCACTATTACTAATTATTCAATTTTCTAATTCATATATTTATATAAATAATTTATTTCTTTTTCTGTTTGCTGTTTTTAATTTAAAGTGAGTTGTTCAAGGGGTGTCACCATGAACAGGGACTCTGTTCATTTTTAGGGCAGACTTGTCCCTTGGTTTTAGCCTTAAAATTTATGAATTCCAATATTTATTCATAATTTTTAAATGCTTTTTAGACTTCAGATGTATTTGGTAATATCCATAATCACACAGAAAATATATGAGCTCATCTTTTGGTATAACAAACTTGTTTTTTACCTTTACAGCTTTTAATTTATCCACTTAACAATACTCGTTAAGCTATATCCTGTAACCCTATGCACCTCCTTCGTACTCAAACCTTCACAAAGCCTTTCAAATTCATTTTTTAGGAACTCCTCGAGTAATTCCCTATCTATTTCGACTTCTGCCTCGTGAGGCGATTTATACGCGAATATTCCATTCCGAATTATATACTTATCTGGATTCTCTTCTGAATCCTCAATATACCTTATTAAATCATCTATCTCTATTGAATAACACCTTGTTTTTTTACCATTAAACTGATGTGGAATATAATTTTGCTGCAAAATCCAAGTTGCTTTTATTTTTCCTATATGCAGTATCTTCCTCATATCCTCTTTATTTATTAACTTAGGATATTTCTCTCTTAAATAATCATATCTGCTCATACTCTGTTACCTCGCTTTCTCGAGGTAACAGCTACGTATTTTACTTTTTTATCTTCAAACACTATTTTTAACCTATCGGTGTTAATAAGTCCTTGTATTAAAACACTTTTACAATATCCAACTGTTATTCCTATATGAATTGCTATTTCATTAGCAGTTTTAGGTACTCTTGAGCAGAAATTAATTACCTTTCGTCTATTCTCTTCAGCAAAATCCGAATTAACATATCCATATTTAACAATATAATCAATAACCGCTTCTTTAGGAATTCTATAATTCCCATAAATCTTATATGCTTTTATATATCCATCTTCAAGCATCTTATAACAAGTGTTTTTCGATACTCTTAATATTTTCATTACTTCAGACGGCACAAGTCAATCTTCATACTCACTTAATTTTTCATATAAACTTTCTTTACTTTGCATTTTAATTTCTCCTTTTTGTTAATCTGCCGATAACAAAACGTCTTAAAATGCAACTTTCATACCCGATTTTTTTCTTCCACTTTTTAAAATCATCTCTTAAAAATAGCTATTTTTCGTTAGAATCCTCTATCCATTTCTACCAAATAGTTCCACAAATTAAACATTAATTTTTTGGTTGATTTTGGCTTAATCATGCGATACAATATAACACGATAAGACAAGTTGAGAGATAATAAGTGATTTAATGACGATGACTCGAAATCAGTTTGCGGGCAACCGCACGCGGGTTCGAATCCCGCTCTCTCCGCCAAACAAAAACTCCGCCATATGGCGGAGCATTTTGTTAAATTTCCTTTTCTTTATACTTTTTTGCTAATGTCGTAATTGCAGGATGATATTTCCAAGGGTAAGCTTCTTTATGAGATTGTGGGCCAAATTTTGACATTTTGTACATACTTTCGGTTTGAACTATAAATTCAACCATCAAATCAAAGTATTCTACAACCATTTTTAAATCTTGGTATCCAGTAGGTTTCGGATTTTTGATTCTGTCATTGTACTCATTGTCAAAAATCCTAAAATTTTCCTCAACCCAATCTTTCACTTGATAGCATTTCTTGATTCTTTCCTCTTCCGTCTCACCTTCAGTATCCGGAATAATAATTTTGAATCCAAAAGTATCCAGTAAAGTGCGTTCTTGCATATATTTACCAAGAATAGAAGTCAAAGACTTTATTCTACCTGTAATTTTATATTCAGGAAAACTTACTATCAGATACGTCTTCAATCTCTTTAAGGGCTCCGCCATTCTTTTTCTGTCCTTTTCAATCGAACGTATAACATCTCGATTAATAAAGAACTCAATCTTTTCAGGCGTAATTCCAAGCTGATCCGCAACTTCAAAGAAAGCACCTCTAAGGTCATTCTCAGCACATTTAAGATTTAACATAATTTCTCCTTTTTTCTAGCCTTTCTATAACCAGGCTTCTCTAACTAAAACCTATGATATAATTATACCATAATTTAACGTTCGGGTCAATTATGTAAAATCAACAAAAAACACACCTTTTTTTGTTATAAATATTGATTAATTAAAAAAATAGATGTAAAATAGTTCGTGTTGAGATTATCGGGGTGTAGCGCAGTTGGTAGCGCGCTTGGTTCGGGACCAAGAGGTCGTGGGTTCAAATCCCGTCACTCCGACCAAAATATTGCGGATATGGCGGAATGGCAGACGCGTATGATTCAGGTTCATATGAGAAATCATGCAGGTTCAAGTCCTGTTATCCGCACCACGAAAAAAGGCTGTAAAAAACGTTTTTTACAGCCTTTTTTCGTTATAAATTTACTTTTCAACTCTTTTTTGCGACATTTCAAACTTCATCATCGACTCTTATACCGCCAATACGCCCTTCTATATACACAATTCCCGATTTAGTTCCATCATAATCAGCTTCTAATACATCATCTGCATTTGGTAAATCAGCTCCTCCATTATTAGAAACTCCAACAATAATTTGGTCATCGCTATTTTTACATACATAAAATCTACCATTTTCCAATTTTGGTTCAGCATTAGAATAAATATACCAGTCTATATTCTCAAGTTTCGAATATTCTATCCAAGAATTAGTTACTCTGTCACTTATCCTGTAATCTAAGCTCATATCCCTGTCATATATCCTCACGCCCTTACCAATCTGAGCCCCAGTAGCTTTTTCTGCTTTTAACGCTGCCTCTTTTGCCATAGCTTCCATTTTATTTATAGCTTGCGGAAACAATTCTCTTAATAAACTCTCAGCTTTTTTACTAACAATTTCTCTATTATCTTCAAGCTCTTTAGCTAATTCATCGTAAGACATTTTATCGATACTAATTTCAGGATTTTCAAATGTCTTTTGCGAAATCTTTAACCCCTTCTCCAAATAATAATTTACAAAAACTTTATAATCAACGTCTAGCGTATCATATGTAAATGTAAAACTATAATCAAGTTTTTTGCTTGTTGTTACTTTTTCGTTTATCTCAATTATTATTTTATCATCCAGTCCTTCAACTAAACCAGTAATAACAGTTTTGCTTTTACTAGGAGTTTCAACCATAATTTTAAAATCTACACGATTCTCTTGTTCAGTCCCTACTATATCTTCTCTATTAAAATACGTATTTTCATAAAAAGCAATTTTCGTTTCTATTATACTAATATTGTGTTCTGTTTTTTTACTAGTTTTAACTACCTTATCTACTATTTTAAAACCATCATAATTTAATTCATAATAAGCATCTTTATTCCCATCAATTGTAACTAAACTAATCACTTGTTCTTCATCAAAAGAATTTTTTACCTTAATTTCTCTCTTTAATGTTTCTTTTTTACTATTATAATAAAGGGTAGAAATCAGCTTAACTTCTTCTAACTCCTCAGTCTCACCTGTACTTTGACTTAAATCTAATTGTGAAATCATAAAATCGATGTCTTCCAACATGCTTTCCTTGTTAATATTAACCTTTCCGGTTGAATTCATTGCTGATACAAAAATATCTAACAATTTTTCGTCATTTCTAACCTCTTTTAATAATTCATACAAGGCATCATACATATCTTTGCCAGTCATTTCATAAGAAACAGATTTACAATTAAGAGATTTATCACCATACGTAATTTTCGCATTACTATTCATAGAAAAATGTTTACTATCCATTAAACTGTTTAATTTTTTAACATACTTAGGCAAAACTTTAGCTAAATACGCTTCATCTTCCTTAGACAATATATTTTTATTTCCTACATTAGAAATAATGTTTGTAAGTTGATTAATTTGCTCACTATCTAATTCAATTCCAAATTTTTCACAAATCTCTTTAGCTTTAGAAAAATCTATACTTATATATTTTTCATATAACTCAGGTACTTGTAACATAAGAACATTATCTTTTAGTACCATATCTACCGAAAGCTTTTCTGTTTCATTTGTACCTAAAGTAATCCTGTCATATTGATAATTTTTACCTTTATCAAATTCCTCAATAACCTTTAATTTAACATCATCCGGGAAATTTTCACTATACACCTCAATAGTTTCTCTAGACGTATTAACATTAGTATCAAAGAAGTTTTTACTTTGAGATAAAACTTTTTCTATCGATTTAATATTTTTCTTCTCAAGCTGTAAATATGTATTTTTCGCTAAAGAATTAGTAACAGCAGCAAACGAACAATTGCTAAAAACTATTACTATCGCTAAAAACATCGACAAACACACTCTCATAAACTTTTTCATCCTTATTCCTCCTCAAAAATTCATTATATATTCATATTAGCATAAAATAAAATTCAGTCAAACTGTTTAAAAATAGAAAATAGTCCGTAAATCCTTAAGATAACAGACTATTTCTTAAATTTCACATCTTACTTTACAATATACGCTTTTGTTCCGTCTCCGTTTCCTACATTAGCAGCATTTCCTTCATCAGTATCAATATGCATTGCCAAATCAAACTTATCGCTTACACGAACAACAACATCTCCAAAAACAAGACTTCTATCGTTGCTTTCAAGTTTAACATTAACAATATCTTTATCATTAACTCCAAACTCTTTAGCATCATCAGGAGTCATATGTATATGTCTTTTAGCAATAATCAAACCTTTATCCATATTATATGTTCCATTTTCAGTTCTAAGTTCAACACCAGGTGTTCCCTCAATCTCTCCAGACTCACGAATAGCTCCCATAATACCAAGCGCAAAGCAATCCGACTTAGCAAATTCAACTTGACAGCTAGAGCGTACTGGACCTAAAACAGCAACATTTTCAAAAGTTTTCTTAGGACCTACAACTGTAACTCTCTCCTCACAAGCAAATTGACCAGGTTGAGACAATTCTTTTTTTGGTGTCAAAGTATGTCCCTTACCAAATAAAACCTCAACTGCTTCTTGTGTTAAATGCACATGACGTGCAGAAATTTCAACTTTAATATCTTTCATTTCTATTTCCCCCTATTATTTTAATATTTTTGTTTCTTCGACAACTTTATCAACATCAACTATTGTATCACCACTTTTGCCTAAATACAACAAAAATTCTATATTACCCTCAGGCCCTTTTATCGGCGAAAAACTAAGATTTTTCACACAAAATCCTATACTTTTCGAAAATTCAATTATTTTTTCAATAACTTCTTTGTGAACATTACTATCTCTGACAACACCTTTTTTCCCTACTTGCTCACGGCCTGCCTCAAATTGAGGCTTAATCAAGGCAACAACTTCTCCATCATCTTTGAGTAAATTAAACGCAACAGGCAAAACTTTAGTTAATGAAATAAACGACACATCAATAGAAGCAAAATCCAATTTTTCTCCAATTTGTTCATCAGTTACATATCTTATATTAGTTCTCTCCATACAAACAACACGCGGATCTTGTCTTAACTTCCAAGCAAATTGACCATATCCGACATCAACAGAAAAAACTTTTTTCGCTCCATTTTGCAACATACAATCAGTAAATCCACCGGTAGATGCTCCAATATCCATACAAGTTTTGTCCTTTAAATAAACTCCAAAAAACTTAATAGCCTTTTCAAGTTTTAGACCGCCACGACTTACATACGGGCAAATATTTTCTCTAACTTCAATTTTTGCATCAACACTAACTTCTTCGCCGGCTTTATCTACCTTTTGCTCGTTAGCATAAACTACTCCTGCCATAATAGAAGCCTTTGCTTTTTCTCTAGATTCAAAAAAACCTTTTTCTACTAAAAGTACATCAATTCTTTCTTTACTCAATTACTCCTCCACCAATCTTCTTAATCTCTCATTAATCATTTCCAAAGCCACAATATTATGGCCACCTTCCGGTACAATTATATCCGCATATTTTTTACTAGGCTCAACAAACTGTTCGTGCATAGGCTTTACAGTTCCTAAATATTGATTAACAACAGACTCAATATCTCTTCCTCTACTCTTAACGTCTCTAGACATTCTTCTTATAAATCTAACATCTGCATCGGTATCAACAAATATCTTCATATCCATCATATTACGAAGTTCTTCATTCTCAAAAATCAAAATTCCCTCAACTATAATAACCTTTGCCGGTTCTACATGTACAGTCTCTTTATTTCTAGCATGTTCAACAAAGGAATACGTTGGCATATCAATAGTCTCGCCATTCTTCAACTTTTTTAAATGCTCAATTAAAAGGCCTGTATCAAAAGCATTAGGATGGTCATAATTTTGTTCCACCCTTTTTTCAAAAGGCAAATGTGAACTATCCTTATAATAATTATCGTGACAAATCAACAACACATTTCCTTGTAAGGCTTCTTTAACCTTCCTAGACAATGTTGATTTACCAGAGCCAGTACCACCGGCAATACCTATAATTTTTATATTATCCATTATATTAGTCTCCCCCTTTTAGAAAAGTGCAATAACTATCATAGAATATATAATAAAAGTTACAATCTTAGAGGCTTGTCTTTTTTGACCTATAAACCAAAAAATACCGGCAATTGCAATACTAATCGGTAATAATACTACCAACATATCAGCAATTTGATGTCTCAACAAAATTATCAAAAGGCAAATAGAAATCCAACCCCAAATAGGGAAGCCACTTATTTCATACTTAGCAATTCTTTTAATTGTCGTAAGTTTATCCATATACCTCGCCTCCACACCACATACTATTTACATTCTAACATTTTTCGACACATTTTACAATCAAAAACGTAACAAAATATAATCCGTTCCAAATCAAAATTCAGCAAAAAAACTCTTGATAAAACATTTCATTTATGCTATCATATAGAGCGTGGTTACTCGGAGAGATGGTCGAGCGGTTTAAGGCACACGCTTGGAAAGCGTGCGAGGTGAATAGCCTCCGCAGGTTCAAATCCTGTTCTCTCCGC
>CAYZJZ010000034.1:0-11092 GCA_964478905.1 uncultured Eubacteriales bacterium | reverse complement strand
TAGCTTGATAAAAGCTGAAAAAAATAATTCCGGTAAACGTTAATTTGTTTTTAGAAAATGTTAATATAAAACTGAGTTTTGCCGATATAAAAAATGTTAAAATGTGTTTTGTGTATTTTTTTACTAAGACGAGAGGAGTTTTGGTATGAGAAGAGGTAATAGGAATACAGAGGAAAGGTACAAAGTTATTGTTGTTGATGATGATATAGGTATTTTGGATTCGGTATCTATTTTATTAAAGCGTAAAAATTGTGAGTACGTTGGTGTTACGAACCCTCTTGATGCGATAGAATTAATTAAAAAAGATAATTTTGACTTATTAATTCTTGATTTTATAATGCAACCTATAAATGGAGATAAAGTTGTTGAGTTAATAAGAGAGTTTAATGAAGATTTATACATATTATTACTTACGGGACATAAGGATTTAGCTCCTCCACTTGAAACAATGGAAAACTTAGATATACAATGCTATTGCGAGAAAAGTGATAGATTTGATCAACTTATGCTTTTAATTGAATCTGCATTAAAATCTGTTGCTCAAAAACGAACTATTTCAAAGTTTAAGGATGGCTTAAATAATATAATCAATGCGTTGCCTAAGATTTATCAATTACAACCGTTTGATAATATATTAGAAGAAATCCTTGTCCAACTTATGCCATTGGTTTATAGTGAAAATGCGTTTATACTTGCAGACGATATTGTTTACGGTGAAGATAATGTAAAAAAGAGTATATTTAGGGGAATAGGAAAGTATAACTGTGATGTAGATACGTTTATGGACTCTATGTCTCCTGATTTCATGACTGATATTGGTTATGCGAGAAGTTCTGGTAAATCCATTCTTAAGCCGAATGAAGTTATAATTCCTCTTGTTACTGATAGTTCAAACGGAGTCGGGGTTTTGTATATCGAAAGTGAGAAGTATAATGATTGCTTAAAGCTTTTAGAAATTTATGCAAAACAGGCTGCATCGGCTATAAATAACGCTCAAATGCATTCGCTAATTAATCTAAAAAATGATGAATTGGTTGAAACTTATGCTGAATTAAAAAAGCGTTATATGGATACTATTGAAACGCTAAGACTTGCTGTTGATGCGAAAGATTATTATACTAGAGGCCATTCGGATAGAGTGTCTTACTATGCGTCTAGAATTGGTCAAGCCATGGGATTACCGGAAGAAGATATTGAACGGTTAAAAATTGGTGGTATATTTCATGACATTGGGAAAATCGGTACTAACGATGATATTTTGCTAAAAAATTCGAGACTTGATGATGATGAATATAACGAAATAAAGAAACATCCGTTAAAGGGGGCAAATATATTGTCAGCAATGTCTATGTTCAGAGATATTGTTCCGCTAGTTGAATATCATCACGAAAGAATTGATGGCAGAGGATATCCTCATGGATTATCCGGAGAGGAAATTCCGCTTTTAGCTAGAATTATTTCAGTATCTGATGCTTTTGATGCAATGACGTCTGATAGAGTTTACAGAACTAAAATGGAACTTTCACAAGCGATTGAGCAACTTATAAAAGGAAAAGGTACTCAATTTGACGAAAATGTTGTAGATGCGTTCTTAAAACTTTTGGACACAGACTATGAAAATATGCAAAAAGATATTGCTCATACATATGCATCTGCGTTAGAAAAAGTTTAATTATTTAGGTTAGGAATGAGAAAATGTTTATTGAAGTTGATGAGCCTTTTGTTTGCGAGCATTGTGGAAATGAAGTAAAGCCTTTAGGATATTCTTGTAGAAATCATTGCCCTAAGTGTTTATATTCTAAACACGTTGATAAAGAGCCCGGAGATAGGGCAGAAGAATGTAGGGGAATGTTGGAACCTATTGGTATGGAGAATAATTCTAAAAAAGGTTATATTATAATTTATAAATGTAAAAAATGTGGAGCGATTAGGAAAAACAAAATGGCTGAAGATGATAATTTTGATTTATTACTTGATATAGTTAAGAATAATAGCTATAAAATGATTTGATATTTCTTCGTATCTGTTTTCAGATATGAATGCTAAATATAAAAAACAACGAGGAGGAATTTTTATGAAGTACATTATGACAGGAAGAAACGTAGAAGTTACACAAGCAATGAGGGAGTATGCAGAAAAGAAATTGTCTAGAATTGAAAAGTTTTTCAACGAAGACACTGAAGCAAATGTTACATTTAGTGTACAGAAGAAAAGACATATTTTAGGTGTTACAATTTTCTTTGAAGGAAATACATATAGAGCTGAAGCTACAAATGATGACTTGTATGTTTCAATTGATAAGGGGATTGACTTGCTTGAAGGACAACTTAGAAAAACAAAGACTAAGAAAGAAAGACAAATGAAAGATGATAGTTTGTCTGCAAAGTATGCTAATCTTGAATTGCCTATTATGACAGAAGGAGAAATTACAAAAGTTAAAACTTTTGATACAAAGCCTATGACTATTGAAGATGTTATGTTGGAGCTAAAGGATTCCGATAAGTCTTTCTATGTATTTAATAATTCAGATACTCAAGAAACTAACGTTTTATTTAGATTAAGAGATGGTAACTTTGGTATCTTGGAACCTGAAAAATAAAAAATTAATTGAGAAAAAGAAAATGATGGGGCATCCAATAATGGGGTGCCTTATTTTTTCGTTTCTAAGTTGACAGATAATTTTATAAAAGTTAGAATTAATTTGAAACATTTAGTGTTTTTGTGTCGTCTAATGAGTAGTGAAAAATTACAAAGGAGGATGTTTTAATGAAAAAACAACTTATGGTTGCTGCATTGTGTGTTTTGACAGTATCTTTTACAGGATGCGGTAAAGAAAATGAAATAAAAAAAGATAATGATGTAAATGTTGGAGGAAATGAAATTATTGTGTCTCCTTTACCTGAAGAAAGCAATAAACCGGAGGAATCAATTATTCCTAGTGAGTCTCCGGAGCAATCTAAATTGCCGGAAATTACAACTAAGCCAAGCGAATTGCCTGAAGTAAAACCTAGTAAAACTCCGGAAGTAAAGCCGTCTGAAAAACCTTCGAGCGAGCCTAGTTTAACTCCTGATATAATTATTTCAAAGCCGGAAATAACTGAAACACCTGAAGTTGATACGGATGATGAGGAAAATGAAAATGTATTGGATAGTGAGTTAGAGAAAATTATAAATTCAATAGCTGAAAACGCTAAAATTGAACGTTATTCATTGTTTAATGCTATGATATCTGCTGATTCAAGTAGTACATATGTTGGATTAAAATCTGACGAATATACTGTTTCAATTGAAAAAGGTATGGCTAATGAGTCAATGATGATGCCTTCTAATTATTCATTCTGTCTTCTAAAAGTAAAAGAAGGACAAAATGTGAGTGAATTAAAGCAAAAGATATTTGATAATTGTAATACTAGAAAATGGGTTTGTATGAGCACTGAATATGTTTTAGTAGCAGACAGTGGCAATTACATTGTTTTAGCAATGGGGCAACAAGGTGAATGTAAGGCTATATATGATGCATTAAAAGCTCAATTTGGAACTGTTGGAGAGAGTTTAGAACGTGAAGTTATTGAATAGGAGGAAATAATATTGTTATTCTCAAGTATAAGTTTTCTTTATTATTTTTTACCGATAGTTTTAATTGTATATTTTGTAATACCGAACAAGGCTAAAAACCTTGTTCTATTTTTGAGTAGCATATTTTTCTACTTTTGGGGTGAGCCAGTTTACACGTTAGTAATGGTATTTGCTGCATTTTCCGGATATATTCATGGACTACTTATTGATAAATTTAGAGGAAAAGTTGGCTCTAAAGTTGCTTTGATTTCTTCTTTAGTTGTAGGTCTTGGATTACTTGGCTTTTTTAAATATACAGACTTCTTTATAGAAAATATAAACACTTTGTTTAGCTCGAACATAAATTTATTAAAAATTGCATTGCCTATCGGAATTAGTTTTTATACTTTCCAAATTTTAAGCTATACAATTGACTTATATCGTGGAAATACTGCTGTACAAAAAAACTTTTTGGATTTTGCTACATATGTTGTATTATTTCCACAGTTAATCGCCGGACCTATTGTAAGATATGTTGATGTTGAAAATGAGTTAAAATCACGTAAACATTCAATAGAGTCTGTTTCGTATGGTATAACTAGATTTATAATCGGACTTTCAAAAAAAGTTTTACTCGCCAATACTTTAGGAGAATTTTGTGAGATAGTAAAGACATCTGATGATCCTTCGGTAGTATTTTATTGGTTATATGCAATTTCATATGCTTTACATATTTATTTCGATTTTTCGGGATATAGTGATATGGCAATAGGACTCGGAAAGATTTTCGGATTTAATTTCCCTGAAAACTTTAATTATCCGTATATTTCTAAAAGTATTACCGAATTTTGGAGAAGATGGCACATTTCACTTAGCTCTTGGTTTAGAGATTACGTGTATATCCCGCTTGGTGGAAATAGAGTATCTAAATTAAAATGGATAAGAAATATATTTATTGTGTGGGGGCTTACCGGATTTTGGCACGGTGCCGGTTGGAATTTTATAATGTGGGGCTTGTTGTTTGCGGTTATGTTATTGCTGGAAAAAACTGTATTAAAGTCAATTTTAGAAAAAACTCCGGTTATACTAAAGAGAATATATGTTATTTTTATATTGCTAATTAGCTGGGTACTGTTTGATGCTACAAGCATTACAGTAGCTTGGGAAAGAATAGGGTATATGTTTGGAAAAGACTTGCCGTTAATTAGTACTGAAACAATTTATTATGCGTTAAGTTATTTGGTAGTGTTTATTATAGGTTTTATCGCTTGTACTCCTATTTGCAAAAATGTATTAATGAAATTAAAAGCAAATGAGACGATAAGAAATGGAATAAATTTTTTAGAACCGTTTACTTTACTTATTTTGCTTACATTATGCACTTCGTATTTAATAGACGGGTCATTTAATCCGTTTTTATACTTTAGGTTTTAGGAGGTGAAATAGTATGAAGGATAAGATTAAAAATATAGTTGTGACGGCTGTGTTTTTCGTGTTTATTATTGGAATTATGCTTATTAATATCATAAAAGAGCCTGGAGATATTTCAAAGAGTGAAAGGCGAGAGCTAAAGCAGTTCCCACAAATAACTTTATCCGGAATTTTAGATACTTCTTTTATGGGAAACTTTGAGAAGTATGCACTAGACCAGTTTATTGGAAGAGATTCTTTCAGAAAGATAAAAGCTCAATTTATGTATAATGTGTTAAAGCAAAAGGACAATAACGGTATATATATTGTTGATGGTCAAGTCTCTAAGTATAATAACGAGTTGAATTTAGCAGCAATAGAAGATGCAGGTAAAAAATTCAATAAGGTTTCAAAACAATTTTTAAAGAATATGGATATTTATTATTCTGTAATTCCGGATAAAAATTATTTCTTAGCCAAAGATAACGGTTATCCGTCGATAGATTACGGAAGCTTAGTTAATAAACTTAATTCTTCAACAAAGAATATGAGCTACATTGATATATTTAATGAGCTTGATATTGATGATTACTATACAACAGATACACATTGGAAACAAGAGAGTATTTCAGATGTGGTAAATAAAATTGCAAGCAGTATGAATTTTTCGAATTATTTGGAAAAATCATATGAAACTGTTCAAAAAGGCGATTTTTACGGAGTTTACTATGGTCAATCTGCACTACCGCTAAAGCCGGATACTATTTCATATTTAACAAATGAAGTTATTAAAAATGCTAAAGTGAAAATTTTTGATACTAAAAGTATGCAAATGGTTGACGGAAAAATGTATAACGAGGAAAAATTAAGTGGAAATGATGCGTATGATTTATTTTTAGATGGTGCTGTTCCACTGATTACTATTGAAAATGAGAATTGCAAAAGAGACAAGGAGTTGTATATTTTCAGAGACTCCTATGGAAGTAGCTTAACACCATTATTTACAGAGGCTTATAGTAAGATAACTATAATTGATTTGCGTTATATCGCAACGCCTTTACTTAATAACTTTGTTGAGTTTAAAGAAGGCTCGGATGCGTTGTTTATCTATGGTGTAGACGTTTTGAATAATAGCTCTATATTGAAGGTTATTTAACGAAATGAAAAAATCACAAACTTTATAAAGCTAAGTATAGTACAATGTTTTATGCTAATGAAGTTTTTATAGCTCTGTTTTTTGGGAAAATGATTGATTTATTTGTGATTTTTACATATAATTTGTCTGGGGGAAAACTTTTCTAATAAAGAAATGAGTGTGATGCAGTATGCTAGAAAAGGATTTTAAAAATATAATAGCGAGTATAAAGAATGAAATAAGAAATACTCAATATGAGATTTTTCGAACTGCAAATAAAAAATTATTGGAGTTGTATTTTAATATTGGCAAATTTATAAGTGAAAATTCTGAATGGGGAAATAAATTTATTGATGATTTGGCAGCGGAATTGAAAATCGAATTTCCTAATATAAAAGGCTTTTCTATAAGAAATTTAAAAAATATGAAGAAATACTACTTAGAATGTAAAAAAAGTCAATTTGTGCAGACGGCATCTGCACAAATTCCTTGGTCACATAATTTACTAATTTTGGACAAAATAAAAAAAGAAAAAGAGAAAATTTGGTATATGGAACAAACTGCTATAAATGGTTGGAGCTATGATATATTAGCTTTTCAAATAAAGAGTAATTTATATGCTCGCCAAGTTTTAGGAGAGAAAATTAATAATTTTGATAAAACACTAGAAAATTCTCAAAGTGAATTAGCCAAAGATATGATGAAAGATCCATATATTTTAAATTTAACTACATTAAAGGAAAAATATATGGAGACTGAATTAGAACAAGCGATGGTTGAAAAAATAAAAACTGTTTTGCTTGAGTTAGGTAATGGATTTAGTTTTATAGGAAATCAATATAAAATAGAAATAGATGACTGTGATTATTATATTGATATGTTGTTTTATCACACAAAATTACATTGTTACATTGTTGTTGAGCTTAAAAATACTGAATTTAAGCCTGAATATGCTGGAAAGGTAAATTTTTATTTGTCTGCAGTAGATGATTTATTAAAAACAGATACAGATAATCCGACTATTGGTTTGATTCTATGTAGAGAGAAAAGAAAAATATCGGTAGAATATTCTTTGCGCAACATAAATAAGCCAATCGGAGTAAGTTCTTATGAAATAACTAATGTTATTCCTGAAGAAGTAATGAAATCATTACCAACGGAGGAAGAGTTAAACTTGCATATAGATATAGAAGAAGAGTAGAACTGTGAGAAGTAATTTACATATAATTTAGAGGTGATTAACGTGAAGTCTGCTCGTGAATTTGCTTTGCATATTCTTATGAAAATAGAGAGTGATAATGGATATGTAAATATAGTGTTAAATGATGAATTAAACAAATCTGAGTTAAATGATATGGATAAAAGCTTTGCTACACAACTTGTATATGGTACTAATTCTAATCAGATTTTTATTGATTATATAATAAAGAAATGTTCTAAAATTCGTTTTAATAAGATTGCTTTACCAATTTTGACAATTCTTAGAATGGGAATTTATCAGATTTATTTCTTGGACAAAGTCCCTATTTCTGCTGTTTGTAATGAAGCAGTAAAACTTGCTAAAAAGTATGGGCATGTTTCTTCTGCTAATTTTACTAATGCGATTTTAAGGAACGTTTCACGCACTGATAAAAATGTGTTTTTAGATGAAATTAAGGATAGAGAGGAACGACTTTCTATACAGTATTCTTATCCGAAATGGATTATAAAAAAGTTTGTTAATCAATTTGGTTATGATGAAACTGTAAGTTTAGTTAAAGCTAATTGTTGCTTGGAATATGAAACTATTCGAGTTAACAGATTAAAAACTACAAGTACGGAAATGTTAAAGAAATTTAAGGACCTAAAACAGGGGAAACTTCCGGATATTTTGTATGTAAGTAGCGTTAAAAATTTTCTCCATTCTCAGGAATTTAAAGATGGATTAATTACTTTTCAAGATGAAGCACCGGCTTTAGTTGGATATTTACTTGATCCGAAAGAAGGAGAAAAAATTTTAGACATTTGTGCCGCGCCTGGGGGAAAGACTACTCATATTGCTGAACTTTCTAATGACAAAGCTAAAATTACGGCTATGGATTTATATGAACATAGAGTTGAATTAATTCGTGAAACAGCTAAGAGACTTGGAATTAATTCGATTAACGTAAAAGTTGGGGATGCAACTGAATTTTTGCCTGAGTTTAATGAGAAATTTGATAAGGTTGTTGCTGATGTACCTTGTTCCGGGCTTGGTGTAATTCGTAAGAAACCTGATATTAAGCTTAGAATTGAAGAAAATGACATTGCTGAAATAAATGAAGTCCAAAAGAAGATTTTAGCTAATGCATCTTCGTATGTGAAGTTGGGAGGAACATTAATTTATAGTACCTGTACTGTTTTATCGGCAGAAAATGAAGATGTTGTTAAATGGTTTTTAGATGAGCATAAAGATTTTACTATTTGTACGCCGATAGATGTTATTCCGGAAGAATGGAGAAGTGGCTTAAAAGATGGTATGTTATCTTTGTTACCTCACAAACATAATTCAGATGGATTTTTTATTTGTTGTTTGAAAAGAATAAAATAAGTTTAATTGTAGCTCGTTGTTTTGCTAATGACGAGCTATTTTTTGTTTTCTGTCGGTCGTTCGAGCTAATAATTAAAATTTTATACGCGAATTCTATTCGCTAAATTTTAATTATATAAAGTTAAGTTGCAGATTAAGATTATTTATTCCTAGCTCGAACTTTCCTAGAAAATAAAAAAGTATTGTAAAAATGTTGAAATTGTAATAAAATGTTTATGTTAATATATTTTGAGAGGATTGAATTTAATGATTATTGCTAATAATTGGAAAGATTATGAATTAATAGATACATCAAGTGGAGAAAAATTAGAGAGATGGGGCGAATATATTTTAAGACGTCCTGATCCTCAAATTGTATGGGAAACTCCAATGGGAAAAGAATGGAATAAAGCTGATGGGTGGTATCATAGAAGTAAATCCGGAGGCGGTAGTTGGGAGTTTATAAAACCATTACCGGAAACTTGGACTATTGCCTATAAAGATTTACGCTTTGTCATTAAGCCTATGAATTTTAAACATACCGGTTTATTTCCGGAACAAGCCGTTAATTGGGAATGGATGATTGAGAAAATAAAAAATGCTGGGCGTCCTATTCGTGTACTTAATTTATTTGCATATACAGGTGGAGCGACAGTAGCTTGTAGCTATGCTGGGGCAACGGTTTGCCATGTTGATGCGTCTAAGCGTATTGTTGCTCAAGCTAAAGAGAATTTAACTTTGTCAGGATTAGCTAAAAACGAAGTTAGATTTATTGTTGATGATGTTGTTAAATTTGTTGAACGTGAGATTAGACGTGGCAAGAAATATGATGCTATTGTTATGGATCCGCCTAGTTACGGAAAAGGGTCTAATGGCGAGGTTTGGAATATTGAAACTGATTTATATCCGTTAATTCAAAAGTGTTTGCAAGTTTTAAGCGACGAACCTTTGTTTTTCCTTATTAATTCATATACTGCAGGTCTTGCTCCAACTGTGCTTAAAAATATATTGGATTTAACTATGAAGAATGGAGAAACTAGTTGTGGAGAGATTGGTTTACCTATTACTCGTTCTAAATTAGTTTTACCGTGTGGAATTTATGGAAGATGGTGTGCTAAATAGTGGAATTAAATGTTATTTATGAAGACAACCATATAATTGTTGTTGAAAAGCCAGTCGGAATTCCTACTCAAGCAGATATTTCCGGTGATGTAGATATGTATACATTGGTTAAAGAGTATATTCGCAAGAAGTATAATAAACCGGGAAATGTATTTGTTGGAATTGTTCATAGATTAGATAGACCGGTTGGTGGAATTATGGTCTTTGCTCGTACTTCTAAAGGTGCTTCGAGACTGTCTGAAGAAATTAGGAACAGAAATTTTAAAAAGACATATTTGGCTGTTGTTTCCGGTTTACTTAAAGAAAAAAAGGGAACACTTGAGAATTATTTATTAAAAGATGAGTCCAAGAATAAGTCATTTGTTGTTTCTAAAGATACTAAAGGTGCAAAAATTGCTAGGCTTGATTATGAGGTGATTTCTGAAAATAAAAAGGACAATACTAGTGTTGTTAAAGTGGAATTACATACCGGACGTCATCATCAAATAAGGTTACAGTTTGCAAGTATTGGTCATCCTCTTGTAGGGGATAGTAAGTATGGTAAAGATAACGGAAAGTCTAATGTTAAACTTTGGGCTTATAAGCTTAGTTTTAAACATCCGACAAGAGATGAAATTATGGAATTTAAGTTAGAACCAAAATGGTAATTGTATTGACAATAAAATAATTATGTAATATGATAAGCTAGAAGGAAGTTAATAAATGAAGAAAGGAACATTTTTTTGTTTTCTTGTAATTGGCAAAAGGAGGATATTTCTATGCCTAAAGTTAAATCGGGTTGGTTATTACCGACTGATGAAGTTATTTATTTGGGAAATTTTTCACATTCCGAAGTGGCTATTAAGTTTTTGTCCGGTTTAATGCATTATGACAGCATTTTGGGAGACTGCTGTTTGAAAGATTTTAAACATTTTCTTAGTCGGCCTGAGTATGAGCATTTGGATTTATCTGATGTTATAGAAGATTATGCTGTTTTATGCTTAAGATGGATAAAGCTTGGCAATGCGTTTAATTATTACGATAATAAAACTACTACTATTGCCAACTATGATACTTCTCTTGATAAGATTTGGCATTATAAGAACATCGGGTATAAAGTTAATGTTATTCCGATAGAAATTCATTGTTATGCGACTATTGATGAAAAAGAATATGAAAATATGAACGTAAATGAAATTATAAATATGGGAAATGAAAATTATGATGAGTATTTATCTAAGAGCGGCTTTTAGTCGCTCTTTTTGTTGCACTTGTAAATATTTTTTTAAAATGATATATTAAAAATGAAATTTGATTTATTTGGAGGAAATTTATGAGCTTAT
>CAYZJZ010000033.1:0-11201 GCA_964478905.1 uncultured Eubacteriales bacterium | reverse complement strand
TTAACTTTTCAGTCAATTTAGATTTATTGGTTTAATATACTTCAATAAAGGACCTTTTGCCATCTTTAAAACTTATTTCCGCTGTTACCATCATTTCATCAGAACCTTCTTCCATTACTGTAACTTCTCTAAAATTACGATATACTATATCATTTAGCGTACTTTCTATTTCACTTGGCTCCTTTACTGTTTTTGAAATTTCGCGTTCTTGGTTATAAAACTCTATCATTTTTATTTCTTCGGCTTTTATAATCACAGATGATGCGTTTTTCTCTATAAAGTTAGATACATTTACACTATTTTTGTCAAAGTAAAGTGTTTCGTTTGAGTAAAACTCTTTTCCGTCTGAGTTTTTTTCCTTATACATTATCCTGATACTATATAAGAAGTCATCACGGTCTACATCTAAGTATCCATATGAGTAATTATATGATGTATGTGCTAAATTGTAATTACTACTTAATATGTCTTGTTCCATTGCTGATACAAGTTGTGCTATTTCTTCTTTCGTCGTGATAGCTACCGAATGATCAGAAAATACGTAGTTTGATACTTTTATATTGTCTATTTCTTCTATATTTCGTTTAAACAATTCAACTTGAGATTTTTTATATTCTTCGCTTTGCATTATTTCTCTTACTCTTTCTTCATACGATGCCCTATCTATTCTATATAATCTGGATACTGTTTTTCCATTTTTTAGCAAATAAGTAAATCTCATTTCTCCATGTTTACTCATATTAGCATTCTTATTTTTGATTATGTCTTGATTTAATGCTACTACTTTTTCTATATTTTCTTTACTCGTTAATACATCTGTCTTTATACCTTGTTTATAGACTTCTATTTGCCATGTTGAGCCAAATGTAAAACATTCTATGTCATCAGCTTTTGGTACATATTTTTCGTATCCAAGTAGGTCAAAATTAATACATGCTACTACTATTGCGAATACTCCTATAAAACCAATGAAACCTTTATATGAATTTAAAATTTTGAATGATTTTCTTAAAAGCATTTCTGCAACAGCATATCCAAGAAGTGCAAACAATAAATAAATTATTAAATCCGGACTATCTACTTCAAATATTTCCTTTACATATAAAGCACCAACTAGCATTACACATACTGTTACACCATATTTAAATATAGGTTTTATAAACTTTCCGCTTATTACTTCGCCTGCATCTTCTAAATTTCTGTATTTATAAAGGAAATAACCTATTACTAATACCGCTATTATAAGTATAATATCAGGAATTAAGAAATCAGATATTTTTCCTTGATTTCTTAGATATAGAGTTTGAATTATTGGGGAAATCTTTGCAAGTTTAACAATGACGTCTTGAGATATTCCTGAAAATCCATATATAATTCCATCGAATAAGTAGTGTAAGATTACAACTATTCCTGCTGGCAAGAAGTTTATTATGTATGTAAAAATTATTTGTGCAATACTGCTTCCTGTTACCATTCCGACTGCTACTGTTATTGCATAAAGTGTTATGCTGACAAGTAGCGATATCCATAGGTATTTTATTGATATTCCTTGTTCAAATATTATCCCTTCTTTAGGAGAGATTTGTAAATAAGATAGCAGTGCTGAGTTTAATAATATTGGAACAATTAAAAGTATTAAGCCTGAAATTACATTATTTACATATAAATCAAGTCTGTTATACGGCATTGCATGTACTGTTACCATTGATTTTGAGTTTTGCATATACCTAAATACCATTACGGCTAAGAATACCGGCACTATGAATAGGAAGAAGATTGTTCCGTCGAATATTGTTTCAAATCCTATCATTCCTTTTTCTTTTGATAGTACTAATACCGGCGAGAGTAAAAATAGACCTATTGTGTATAAAAGTGAAACCCACCAAAATCTTTTTAGGTTGTTTAATATGAGGGCTTTGTTAAATAATCTCGTTAAGTTCACTGTCTTCACCTCCAACTTCATAAATAAAGATTTCTTCTAATGTTAACGGAATTATGTCTAAAATTAACGGTTTATATTTTTTGAATTCCTTTAATATTTCTTCTTTGTCGCCTTTTAGAATTATTGAGTAGACTGTTCCTAATTGAGACTTGCGAAGAAGATTAAATTTCTTTGAAAGTTCTTCCGGAAATGTACCGTTTGGAAACGCTACTTGGATTTTGTGTGTTTCCGTTTTTAGATCGTCTATTTGTCTTTGAAGTACTAGTTTTCCTTTTGACAAAATTCCTACATGGTCACATATGTCTTCTAATTCACGTAGGTTATGTGATGAAATCATAACTGTTGTTTTGTTTTCATCTACGTCTTGCATTATTATGTTTAGTACTTTTCTTCTCATTACCGGGTCTAGTCCGTCTAGTGGTTCATCTAGTAATAGTACTTTTGGACGTGCAGACATAGCCAACCAAAATGCGACTTGTTTTTGCATTCCTTTGGATAGTTTGTTTGCGTTTCGTTTTTCGTCTATTTTAAATACTTCTTTTAGGTTGTTGTACCTTTCTTGATCCCAGTTTGTGTATACCATTTTGTATAGTTCAGCCATTTGTTTTATTGAGAAGTTGTTGAAGAAAAATAGTTCATCAGATATGTAGATTGTTTCATTTTTTATGTCTACGTTTTCGTATGACTTTTTGTCGTTTATTAGTATTTCACCTTTATTTAGCCTATAAATTCCGGCTATTGCTTTCATTAACGTAGTTTTACCGGCTCCGTTTGGTCCAACTAATCCGTAAATAGAACCTTTTTCAACGTTAATGCTAAGACTGTCTAATGCAAGAAAGTTATCAAAACTTTTGCTTACGTTATTAACCTTAATCATTTTTTCACCCCATGTTTCATAAAATTCATTTACAATTTTGTTGATTTCTTCTTTTGAAATGTTTAAAAATTTTGTTTTTTCCATTAGTTCAAGGAATTGTTCCTTAAATTCATTGTATCCTTTATTAATTATGCTTTTGTCTAGTTTTGCTACGAAGTTTCCTTTTCCTGGAATAGAATAGATATATCCTTCTTGTTCTAGTTCTCGGTAAGCTCTTTGAACTGTGTTTACGTTTATTGCTAAGCTTCCCGCGAGATTTCTTACAGATGGTAGCATTTCATTTTCTTTTAGGATTCCACTTATTATCATTTTTTTATAGTTATTTTTTATTTGGATATATAGTGATTCTCCACTTCTATAGTCTATTGTCAGCATCTTCCCCCTCCTCCTTTACTGTAATATTATAATTAATACAGTAATGATATTACTATATTATTTTTTTGTCAAGTTTTTAATTAAAATTATTTGGTAAAAAAGTGTACACGTTTCATTCAATTTATTTTGTGTGATTTTTTACTGTTTATTTCAAGCTTTACACAACATATAAATTGACACAAAAAAGGTGGACTAACATCCACCTTTTTTGTGTCAATTATCCGCCTCTTTTTACAATTTCGTCTCTTAGCATTGCCGCACGTTCAAAGTCAAGTTCCTTTGCTGCTTTTTTCATTTCTCGTCTTAATTTTTCAATCGGCACGTCTTCTATTTTGTACTTGTTTTCTTCTTCAGCTAATTTTGTAACTTCTATTGTGTCTCTAATTTCTTTCTTTATTGTCTTTGGAATAATTCCATGTGCTTTGTTGTAATCGTCTTGTATTTTCCTTCTTCTGTTGGTTTCTTTTATTGCATATTCCATCGCATCAGTTAGTTCGTCTCCATACATTATAACTTTTCCTTCTGCGTTTCTGGCTGCTCTACCGATAGTTTGAATAAGTGATCTTTCTGAACGTAAAAATCCCGGTTTGTCTGCATCTAATATTGCCACTAAAGTAACTTCCGGAATGTCAAGCCCTTCTCTTAATAAGTTAATTCCAACTAGTACATCAAAAACTCCAAGTCTTAAGTCTCGTATGATTTCTAGCCTTTCTAAAGTATCTATGTCCGAATGAAGATATTTTACTTTTATTCCTACTTCTTTTAAGTATTCGGATAAATCTTCCGCCATCTTTTTTGTCAGAGTCGTTACTAAAACTCTGTTACCTTTTTCTACTTGTTTATTTACTTCACCTATTAAATCGTCTATTTGATTTTCTACCGGTCGTACTTCAATTATAGGGTCAAGTAAACCTGTTGGTCTGATTATCTGTTCTGCGATTTCTCCTTTGGAATGTTCAAGTTCATATTCTGCAGGTGTTGCACTTACGAATATCGCTTGATTTACTCTTTCTTCAAATTCGGTGAAGTTTAGTGGTCTGTTGTCATAAGCCGATGGCAATCTAAATCCATATGTTACCAGCATATCTTTTCTAGCTCTGTCTCCATTGTACATTCCTCTAACTTGTGGTAATGTTACATGTGATTCATCTACAAACAATAAAAAATCTTTTGGAAAATAGTCAAGCAACGTATATGGAGCTTCGCCGGGCTTCCTTCCGCTTATGTGTCTTGAATAGTTTTCTATTCCATTACAAAATCCTATTTCTTGTAGCATTTCTAAATCAAAGTTTGTTCTCTGTTCTATTCTTTGGGCTTCTAATAATTTTTCTTGAGACTTAAAATCTTTTATGGAAACTTTTAGCTCCTCTTCTATGCTTTTTATTGCCTTTTGCATTTTTTCTCCGCTTGTTACATAATGAGAAGCCGGATGAATTAATGTATGTGTCAATGTGAAAATTGTTTTCCCTGTTAATGGATCAAATTCACAAATTTTTTCTATTTCGTCTCCCCAAAATTCAATGCGTATCGCTTTATCTTCATACCCTGCCGGAAATACTTCAACTACGTCTCCCTTAACTCTGAACTTGCTTCTTGTAAATTCAACTTCATTTCTTTCATATTGGTTTTCTACAAGTTTTTTTAAAAGTTCGTCTCTTTCTTTTATCATTCCGGGTCTTAGCGATATTGTCATATTGCTATAATCGTCCGGATCTCCAAGTCCATATATACAAGAGACACTTGCTACAATGATTACGTCTTTTCGCTCAAAGAGTGCAGCGGTGGCTGAGTGACGTAATTTGTCTATTTCATCGTTTATTGCTGAATCTTTTTCTATATATGTGTCTGATGCTGCTATATACGCCTCAGGTTGATAGTAATCGTAGTATGAAACAAAATACTCTACTGCGTTCTCCGGGAACATCTCCTTGAACTCCGAATAAAGTTGTCCGGCAAGTGTTTTATTATGTGCTAAAATTAGTGTTGGTTTTTGTACTTTTTCAATTATGTTTGCCATTGTAAAGGTTTTACCTGAACCCGTAACGCCTAGTAAAGTCTGATGTTTCAAGCCTTTTTCAATTCCTGTAACTAACTTTTCTATGGCTTGAGGTTGATCACCTGTTGGCTTATATTCTGAGTGTAATTTGAATTCCATACTGACTACTCCTAACTTTTTTCATTACGATTATTCTTAACCAGTAATTCGTCTCAAAGTTGTATTTTTTTGTGGTGCATTTCCATATATTGCCATGAACGTTCTATTACTTTTTTCAAAAAATTATCGAAGGTATATTATTTATTCTTTCAATCATCATTATTGTAACCGCCTTCATAAATCACTATTTTTCTCTGCATTCTTACTTTTTCCAACCATATATAAAATTCTACAATTTCAAATTATAAATCCAAACTCTCCTTGTTTAACAAAAATTCTTCTAAACTTATTATTAAAATTCCATCTTCATTTCTCCAAAGGTTTATATCGTCTTTAACAATAATTATTTTTTTAAAACTATCACCTATATTAATCAAAGATTTTTGCTCTTGTTCCATTTTTTCTTTATTCGGAATTGCAAAAGCAGATTGAATATAGTATCTTTTACTAGCTTGGTTACATACAAAATCTACCTCTAATTGTTTTCTAATTGTTTTATTTGTACTATCCTTTTCAAATTTTTCAATAACTCCAACATCAACATTATATCCTCTAACTAACAATTCGTTATAAATTATATTTTCCATTAAATGGTCTTCTTCTTGTTGTCTAAAATTTAATCTTGCATTTCTTAAACCAATATCGGTGAAATAATATTTTGAAGGTGTTGAAATATATTTTTTGCCTTTTATATCATACCTTTCTGCTTTGTTTATTAAAAACGCATCTTGTAAGTAATTTACATATGAATTTATTGTAATTCTATTTACATCTATATATCCATTACTTATAAAAGTATCACATAATTTTTTAGGATTTGTTAGAGAACCTGCCGATGAAGATAACATATTAATAATTGTATCTAAAATATCTTCTCTTTGTATTTTGTTTCTCTCAATAATATCGTTTAAATAAGTATTTTTAAACAAATCATTTAAGTATGCACTTTTTTCTTCAGTTGTTTTTAAATACAAAGTATATGGCATTCCACCATAAGTCATATAATCCTTTAATGCTCTTTTCTTATCTTCGTATGCATTATAAAATTCAGAATACGAAAGAGGATAAACTCTAATTTCATCTCCTCTTCCTCTAAATTCTGTAATAATATCCGTAGAAAGGAATTTAGAATTACTTCCTGTTACATAAACATCTAAATTGTTTTTTCTTAAAAAGCTATTCAAAACACTTTCGAAGTCTTTTACTTTCTGAATTTCGTCAAGAAGGATATAATGCATATCATCATCTTTAACTTTATTCATAATATATTCATATAACTTCAAACCATCAGTTGTTAATTCTCTATTTTCAATAGAGTCTAAGTCAACTTTTATGATATGATTTTCTTTTACTCCATCTGCCAATAATGAATTTTTAAATATTGGATCTAATAAATACGATTTTCCACTTCTTCTCAGTCCTGTAATGATTTTAATCATTTTGTTATTTTTTTTATTTTTTAACTTTGTTAGATATAACTCTCTATCTATATTCATAGCGTACCTCCTTTTACTTTTTTGTGTGTAAACACATTTTTTATTAACATTATACCCCATAAAATATAATTTAGCCAATTATATCTTTACCTTTTTCGTGTATACCAAAATATATCTTAGCACCATATATAGTTGTATAAATTTCATACATGAAAAAGTGGACTAATATCCACGCTATGTTGATCTTCGGTCAACAACATCAAAGAAGTCTTTTCACAGTTCCTCTAATCAACATCTATAAGTTCATAACTTGTCGTACCAATTCCAAGTTCCTCTGCGTGTTCCACAGTCCTTATACCATGCATTTATTCAATTCAGCCGGATTTTTAGTCACTCCTGCTGTATGTATCCAAGCCTTACCGCAAGAAGACGCAACACTTATCGACATATAAAGCACTTATCAACCTTTTTTAGTTCAATAAGTGTTTTTATAGTGTCATTTTAAAACTTTAGATTTAATTTTCTAAAAATACATAATATGTATTTTTACCAAATCCCTTACTCTCTATATATCTTTCTTCTTTTAAAGTTTTTAGCGAATATTTCACTTGCCCCTCTGTAAATCCTAAATTTTCAATAATATCAGCTTTAGTTACTTTCCCATTTTTCTTGACATATTCTAATATAGCATTTTTTACTACCGATTTTGCGGATGATTTTGCGGATGATTTTGCGGATGATTTTGCGGATGATTCTTCAATATCAAATGTATTCTTAATTTTTTTCAATGGAATTGTAACTCTAAACATTTCTTTATCCTCAAAAATAGGATAATCTCCAGAATATAAATATGAATATTTAGTCATCTTTCTTACTCCAGAACCTAATTCATCTGCATAACCAATTTCTCTAAAAAATTTAGCAAGTGTAGGATTTTTAGCAATAGGAGTAAAATCTTTTTCTGTAATAATTCCCATAGTTCCAAAACTATTTGGATTTTCACAAGTTATTTTATCTTCATAAATTATAATTCTACTTGTGTGACCATCAGTCAAATTTCTATGCATTAACGTATTTATTATCATTTCTTTAGCCATTATATTTCTTGCACTAACTCTTCTTGTATCATCGTCTAAAGTAAATCTATCCTTTGTATGTTTCTTTATAAATTCAAGTAGTCTGTCATACATGTCTAATAAGTTTGTTTCAACAAAATCTCTATCATCATATCTATCCAAATCATCAACTCTAAGTAAAGCATCTGTTCTACAATATGGATTTACATTTAAAATTGCTACATCAGTACCAAAAAGCATTACTCCTGCTAATGTTACGCCCTCTTTACCAGTTATTTTGTCTTTTTTATATAATCCCGCACTTTTTAGCAACTCTAAATCTGTCATTTCCATCCAAATATGTTTTTTGTTTTCGTTAATATTAGAATTAGCTAATTTTCTTGCCTTATCAATTAAATCATGATTCAAGTCTTCTTCTATTGAGATATATGGGTATATAGTATCTTCATCATAAATTTTTCTTTTATGATTATGAATACTAGCAATCAAACTTATATTATTAGATATATCAAAATCTCCCTCATAATTACGATAAAAAACTTTGTTTTTACATTTGTGAATTTCATCTGACTCTTCAATATACGTATATAATATTATTTTATCATCTATTCTTATTTCAGATAATGAAGAAATTATCGTTGGTTCTATTATATTCTTATTGTTACACATAGTTGTATAATCTTTTTTTATAACATCCACATATTCTTTATCTACTCCAACTATATCTTTTTTATCATTCACACCTAATATTATATATCCACCTGTCGTATTTAAAAATGAGCATACTGTTTCAAACAAATTTTTAGGTAACCCTTTTTGAGCTTCCTTTAACTCTGTATTAACATTTTCTCCAAGGGAAATAATCTCTCTTAACATTTTTTCCATGTCTGACCTCCAATCCAAAACTAATTCTTTTATCCTGTATATATATTTTCTGCCATCTAATTGTTTTTTATTATAACACATACGCTATCATAAATTTAATTCTACCGTATTAAAAAATATATAAATTTCATAAATAAAAACCTTCGGTCAACAACATCAAAGAAGTCTTTTCACAGTTCCTCTAATCAACATCTATAAGTTCATAACTTGTCGTACCAATTCCAAGTTCCTCTGCGTGTTCCACAGTCCTTATACCATGCATTTCTTCAATTCTTGCAATTAATCTCTCCTTACCATTATCCTCTGAATCATACACCAAATCCAAACTTGCTTTATCAACAGCCACCGGATCAATTGAAGCTGTAATTCCTATATCAGCCATACAAGGTGCTTCAGGATTACTGTTACAGTCACAATCAATAGAAAGATTGTTTATAACATTAATATATACAAGATTTCCATTCATATACTTAACAACTGATTCGTCAGCTTCAGCCATTGACTCTAGGAAATGGTCTTGTTTTGGTAAATTCGCCCACAATTCAGCCGGATTTTTAGTCACTCCTGCTGTATGTATCCAAGCCTTACCGCAAGAAGACGCAACACCTATCGACATATTTTTCAAAGCTCCTCCAAATCCACCCATTTGATGACCTTTAAAATGAGACAACATAAGCATAGAATCATATTTTTCTAAATTTTTACCTACATAATTTTCTTTTAAGTGAATACCATTATCTACTTTAATAGCCATATCTCCGTCCTCGTCCATAATATCCACTTTAGCAATATCCATAAATCCATGTTCCTTTATTGCTTTCCAATGTTCCTCAGTTGTGTTTCTTCTACCTTTATAAGCAGTGTTACATTCAACTATCGTACCATTTAACTTGTTTACCAAATCTTTAATTAAGTTAGGATCTAAAAAATTCTTCCCGCCAGGTTCACCAGTCGATATTTTTATCGCTACATTTCCTTTTAATTCTTTTCCGACTTGTTCATAAATTTTTACCAAACTTTCTGGGCTAATCTCCCTTGTAAAATACACCTTTGACTTTTCCATACAAAACTCTCCTCTCTAAAAATGTTAAAACTTCTTTTACCCCTTTACCGAAAATCCGGCATCAACAATACTTTCCTTAATTTCATTTAATCCAACAATTCCTTCGTCATAGCTAACCTTTACTATTCCATTTTCAAAATTAGCATCAGCACTTTTAACTCCATCTAAATTCCCTAAAACTCTATTAATTCTTGAAGAACAGCCTCCACAATGCATACCATCAACATTTAATTCAATATTTTTCATAAATTATCCTCCTCTATTTATGTTTATTTTTAAAAACTCCACTAAAAGTCTATTTCTTGTAAATAGCTCTATTAGTGGAGTCTAATTTTTTGTTATTGGTGCGAGTGACGGGACTTGAACCCGTACGCCATAAGCACACGCCCCTCAAACGTGCCTGTCTGCCAATTCCAGCACACTCGCAAAATTCAAAAAAGACGAATTACATCGTCTTTTTTCCTGGTAGCGTATAGGGGAATCGAACCCCTGTTACCACCTTGAGAGGGTGATGTCCTAGCCGCTAGACCAATACGCCATTTTGTGGCTGCGGAACCAGGATTCGAACCTAGACAAAATGAGTCAGAGTCATTTGTGCTACCGTTACACAATTCCGCAATGCTATATTAATATAGCACATAAAAAAATTTTTTTCAAGTAGTCTATCAAAAAATTTTAATCTTCATTTATACCTACAGTATTGTCAACTTTTGTCGAAATTTTTTAATTGTAAATCATAACAATATATGGTAAAATAACCCTGGTTGTAAAACCAACTCTTTTAAAGAGAGGAGGTGCCAAAATGGTGCAACTAGTTTTAGTAGTTGCTTTATACATAATCTATTTAATCTTAAAATTAATTGCAAATGTGTAAAGCAAAAATCCGAGTGCGTAACCACTCGGATTTTTTTTGTTGTAAATGGTACAACTAATCTATTTATTAACAATAGTATATGACGAATTAGATCATCTGTCAATAATTTGTAATAAAATTCTTTAGCAAAAAATTTTAATCTTCATTTATACCTACACTACTGTCAACTTTTGTCGAAATTTTTTAATTGTAAATCATAACAATATATGGTAAAATAACCCTGGTTGTAAAACCAACTCTTTTAAAGAGAGGAGGTGCCAAAATGGTGCAACTAGTTTTAGTAGTTGCTTTATACATAATCTATTTAATCTTAAAATTAATTGCAAATGTGTAAAGCAAAAATCCGAGTGCGTAACCACTCGGATTTTTTTTGTTGTAAATGGTACAACTAATCTATTTATTAACAATAGTATATGACGAATTAGATCATCTGTCAATAATTTGTAATAAAATTCCTTAGCAAATAGTGTAGGTTTGTCAAACATATGTCACACTTGTGCATAAATAAATACTTTGAA
>CAYZJZ010000032.1:0-11270 GCA_964478905.1 uncultured Eubacteriales bacterium | reverse complement strand
ATTCTTACTTATCCAAACATTTTAAGAATAACTCATAAGTCTCAGGTTCTCTCTTCTTTATAGAAACAACCTTACCCAAATTATCTAAAAAACAGTGTGTCGTATAACCGGTAGCCTTAAGCTCCTTAGTCTCAGCATCTCTAACTTCATAAGAAAACTTGTGTCTAACATTCCCTATCTCAACAAGTCTAACCTCAATTTCAACAGTATCTCCATATGTAGTAGACTTTTTGTATTCACAGTCAACAGACAACACAGGCACACACATTCCGCTTTTTTCTACCTTTTCATACGGATAACCCTTATCTTCCATATATGCCCCTCTTGCTTCCTCAAACCACCTTATATAATTAGAATGATGAACAATACCCATCTTATCAGTCTCATAATATTGTACTTTATGTGTATACATCTCTATATCCTTCCTTTTTTCTCTAAATACTCATCAATAATCTTAGCATCAGCCAAATGCCTCTCTCCGCCAACTTTCTCTTTCCAATTTTTAGTTTCCAAAATACTCAAAATATTATACCCGTCAATAACATCAGACTTGCAAATAGCCTCATCAATATCCCCTAAAAATCCCTTTGAAGTACGAGTAAAACTAACGCCATTAATATCTATGTAATCTCCATTAACATTATCCGGATACTTTATACAAAGCTTGTCCCATAAAGAGTCACGAACCAATACATCCAAATCATTATTTTTCTCTTTAAGCCCTCTTAAAACCATTGGAGCACTCCCATAAATAACAAAATCATCTTTAGGAATATTTAATTCCTTTAGTGCATCCATACACCTTAATTTTCTGGTATACAATTTTCTTTCCCCCTCTTATATACAAACTTCATCTATTTCTCCAAAATCCCAATTACCAAAATCCCCAATTTCCTCACTTATTTCGTTATTGCAAAAATTAGCAAACTCACAAAATTTACATTGCTTAGAACAGCTTTCTCTTTCAAACTTAGTATAATCATAATTATATATTTTTTTTATCAAATCATAAATCTTCTTTTCGTCATTTCTAAACAATTCTTCCGAATATTTAATCTCAGCAATCTTCACATTTTCCTCAGGGCTAAAATACACCATTTTCAAATTACCGTATTCAACATCTTTTCCAAAAATATCTTTTATACACTTCTTTACCGCAAACATATATACAGTAGTTTGTAAAGAAGAAGTATATTTCTTTGAATTATTTAAATTCGCATTAGTTTTCCAATCAAAAATTTCAACAGTTCCGTCCTTCTTTATAATTATCAAATCAATATTAGCCTCAAGTCGCATAAAGTCGTCAGAAAATCTAATTGTATACTCAGGATAATATTCATTATCATCATCTAATTTAAAAGTTTTCTTCAAATTTAAATACGCATTATACAGTTCAATATCATCTTTAAAACTTTCTTCATATATTGGAATTCGCTTAAAATATCTCTCCGCTATCTTATGAAAATCAAGTCCAAATTCAACCTTTTCTTGTGCCTCAACACTCTCATCTTGTTGCCATTTTATATTATCTATATACTTCTTTTTAAATCTATACGGGCAATTAACAAACGTCGACAAAGAATTTTGCGTAAAATAAAAATACTTTTTCTCTCTTAATTCCATTAATTCTCACCATTCCCCACCAAAAAAGTAAAATAACGAGACGCTTTTGTCTTATAATTATCTGTCGCCGAAATAAAAAGTCTCTCTTTCGCCCTAGTAATTCCTACATATAAAAGTCTAGCTCTCTCAGAAATAAATTCACATTTCCCTTCTTTAGCAAAATCCCTTTGTTCTTCTCCAAATATAGTCGCAAAATCACGTTTTATAAAAGCACCGGGATTTCTACAAGCAAGTTTTAAATATGCACATTCATCCTTAAATTTATCACTTAACATAGTCGGAAAATCCTCAGCAGTTAAATTTCCTAAAAATACATTATCCCATTCAAGGCCTTTAGACTTATGATAAGTCGCAATAGCAACAACACCGGGCTTAGGCTCATACCCTTTTAATTCATAAACCAAATTAGCAAAATAATTAAACGAATTCTTTGGCTGTAAAAGTTCAAAAGCTAAATCGCTCAACTTATATCGAGTATTATCCTCAGCCAAGAATTTAATACCGGACGCAACTTTTTCAGCAATAGCCATTTCCTCTCTCGAAAACTCTAACTTTTCCGCAATATACAAAACTAATTTTTCCGGAACTGTAAAAGGGAACTCTAAAAAAGCTTTTAACTTTTCTTTTAACTCATCAAACATCTTAAAAGCAACCGTTCTTTTCAATTTATTATCAGGCTTTCCACCATAATCAAAACTTGCAACAGGGTAAAACAATTCCTCTACATTAATACTCTTCAAAAATTTTATAAGTTCATCTCTACCAACCGTTTCTTCATCAATAAACAAACTTACAATTTCAATTAGTTTCTCATTACTTTCAGGCTTTGAAATAAAATCAATAATTCTCCCCAGCTTAATTATTGTGCTATTTCTTTCATCAGAAGAATTATCTAAATAATCATACTTTATCTTATAAGCATCAAGCAAATTAATCAAAGATTTTATTTTATAAGAATCTGGAAGTAAAATCGCAGTAGTCTTATCAGGAAACTCCTCAATTACCTTCTTACACTTATCAACAATTCCTTGATACTCATCCTCTTTTTTAGAATACTTAGCATAAAAAACTCCGTCCCCTTCTACAACCGGATTAGGAAAATCATCATCTTTAGAAACAGGCTCAATATATTGAGGTAGCAAAGAATTCCTACATTCCACAGTAGGATGTGAATTTATAACATAATCAACAAAACTATTCGCAGTATTTATTATTTGAACCGTATTACGACTAGATTCTACAATATGAAAAACTTTTTTATCTTCTCCACTACAAAATTCCTTAAATAACTTCATATCACTATTAGCAAATGTAGTCATAATAGCTTGATTACTATCTCCAACTCTCAAAAAATTTCCGCCTTTACCGGCAATAAGAGTTAAAATCTCAGTCTGAATTCTGTTTGAATCTTGAGCCTCATCTTCGCAAACATATGTATACTTCTTTCTAAACTTATTTAAAACCGTCTCATCATTCTCTAAAATATACTTCGCCTTAAATAACATATCTTCAAAATCAATTAAGCCTTTTCGTCTTAACATTTTTTCATATTCTGCATAAATAACCGCAGCAACCTTAACAAGAGACGTAACCGGCAAATCTTTAGTTTTATAAAGAGCCTCTTTAGCACCAATTCCTAAAGTTTTAAACTCAGAAATCGCATTACTTATTAATTTACAAAAATCGCCGTCCCATTTTTTTACGACCTTATCATATCCATTTTTAGCCAAATAATTCTCATCCAAATAATACACATATAATCGCATATTATCTTCATTTCTTTTCCATTTAGTAATTGCATCTTTAATAATAGCATTCTTTCTAGACTGCTCTATAATTTCAACCTCAGAATTAATTCCGACTAAATCAGGCTTTTCTTTAATAATTTGTAAGCATAGACTATGAATAGTCGAAACATAATAATCTCTTGATGCAATTCCTCTTTTCTCTAAAGCGGCAGAAATCCTTTGTTTAAAATTACTAACCGCAGAATTCATATATGTAACAATCAAAACCTTACCCGGTTTACTAATTCCTTCAGTTAAGACTTCAACTGCCCATTGAGTCATCGCAAAAGTTTTACCGCCCCCAGGTATCGCCGGCACACCACAGTAGCCTTTTCTATATGTTTCAACTAATTCTTTTTGTCCTTTTCTAAGCATCTTTACCTCTCCAAATTAAGCTTCTTCATAACTTCTTCTTCTTTACTGCGCATTATAATCTTGTCCTCATCAACCATATGATCATACCCCATAAGATGTAACATACCGTGAGCAACTAAATAACAAAACTCTCTATCAAAACTATGTCCGTACTCTTCAGCCTGTTCAACAACTTTTTCTTTTGAAATAACTATATCTCCAATATAAATAAGCTCATCACTTTCCTTTACAATTTCCCAATCTTCCTTTTCATATCCAGGAAAAGAAAGTACATCAGTCGCTTTATCTATATTTCTTTGTTCATTATTAATCTCACGAATATTTTCATTATCCGTAATGACCACACTAAGGTCTACATCACATTTAGCACCTTCAAGCATCAACGCAGTTTCTGCAGTCTCGATAATCATTTCTTCAAGTCTTTTTTCTTCATCAATTTCCCAAGAAATATCTAACTTAACATTACTCATTTTATTCGCCTCATTCCGAAGTAAATTCTAGCATATTGATTACCAATTTGCAACCAACGTAAAATAAATTCAGACTTAATTTATAGCTCTATTAAAATTTAATTCGTTAGTTTTTTACTCAAAATAAATTTATCAATCATTCCCTCATATAGCTTATACGACTTACAATGTTTTAACTACCCCCTTATCGACGGAATTTTTCGTGTTATTTCCTCTAATGTAACTTCATCCGATGCGTACATTCTCTGTAACTGCTGAGGAAATTCAAAGAATGAGTGATGATGATATAATAGAATATATAGATTATTATAATAATAAAAGGATTAAAGGCAAATTAAAAGGAATGAGCCCTGTACAATACAGAGTTCATTCCCTAGCTGCCTAGTACCTAATCAAAAAATGTCCAATTTTTTGGGTTCAGTACAAATTGACTTTCCTCTAATTTATTGTTCAAATAAACTAACATTATTTTCTCTAAGCGATCTTTTTACATCAATTACGCGTTGATTAGCCGACCCTTTCCATTTTAGCCCCGGGTTTCTTACAGCATCCATATACTGACCATCAACAATAACATCAGCATAATTTACAACTTCCTTATCCTTTAAGTCCTTGTCAAAGGAAAAGCCAGACCAAATCCATAAATCCTTTTTAGGAAACTTCGCCTTAAAAGCTTTCGCTAATTTCGTCGTTCCCTCTATATTCTTTGGATGACACGGTTCTCCACCTAAAATAGATAATCCTTCAACATTCTCATTATCACATAACGTAAGTATCTTCTCTAAAGTTTCATTAGTAAATTCTTTTCCACCGTTAAAATCATGTGTTTCCGGATTAAAGCAATTAGGGCAATTAAACGCACACCCTTGAGTAAAAATCGAAACTCTTACTCCCGGACCATTTGAAATATCCATTTTCCTTATCTTATTGTACCTCATATTTTTTAGCCTCTATTCTTCTAAATCTTTGTTATCAATATGTAATACTCTATCCTTTATCTCATTAGTTCTTCCTTTATTCCAAAAATTAGTACCTATATATCCGCAAGTTCTTCTTGCAACATTTAATGTGTTGTGATCCTTATTTCCACAATTAGGGCAATACCAATCAAAATTTTCGTCAATTAACATCTCGCCATCAAAACCACACTTTTGGCAATAATCTGACTTCGTATTTAGTTCTGCATACATTATATTTTCATATATAAATTGTATTAATTGCTCAACAACCTCAAGATTATTCTGTAAATTAGGAGTTTCAACATAAGAAACTGCGCCTCCTGGGCTCAAGCGTTGGAATTCGCTTTCAAGCTTTAATTTAGAAAAAGCATCAATTTCTTCAAAAACAGGGACGTGATAAGAATTAGTTATATAATTTCTATCAGTAATTCCCTCAATAACTCCAAATCTTTCTTTTAAACACTTAGCAAACTTATATGTAGTCGATTCAATCGGAGTCCCATAAACGCTATAATCAATATCTTCAGCCGTTTTCCACTCTTTGCATTTATCATTCATCTTTTGCATAATTTCAAGTCCAAAAGCCTTACCGTCTTTATGAGTATGACTTACACCAGTCATAAACTTAACACATTCATATAATCCGGCATACCCCAAAGAAATTGTAGAATATCCACCATGTAATAAATCGTGAATACTTTCGCCTTTGCCAAGTCTAGCTAAAGCTCCGTTTTGCCATAAAATAGGAGCAACATCACTCTTAGCCTTAGCAAGTCTCTCATGTCTTGCCTGTAAAGCCTTATGACATAATTCTAATCTTTCCTCAAAAAGCTTCCAGAAAACTTCAAAATTCTTATTAGCCGACAAAGCAACATCTACTAAATTAATAGTAACAACGCCTTGGTTAAATCTACCGTAATATTTAGGCTTATTAGTTTTAGGATCAACATATGGAGTTAAGAATGAACGACATCCCATACACGGATAGCAATTTCCATTACCATTCTTATCTATTTTTAACTCAAGCATTTTCTTTTCAGAAATATAATCAGGAGTCATTCTCTTAGCCGTACATTTTGCAGCAAGTTCAGTCAAATACCAATATTTACTGTTTGGATGAACATTATCTTCTTCCAAAATATATAAAAGCTTAGGAAAAGCAGGAGTAATATATACGCCCTTTTCGTTCTTCATACCTTCCATTCTTTGCTTAAAGAACTCTTCAGTTATCATAGCTAATTCTTCTTTATATTCTTTAGTTTCTCCAAGATAAAAACAAACACTTAAAAATGGAGCTTGACCATTAGTTGTAGTCATCGAATTAACTTGATACTGGAATGTTTGAACACCATCTTTTATTTCTTTTAGCAAATCTTCTCTAGCAAATTTTTCACATTGCTCTGTCGGTAAATTTCTATTTTTATATTTCTTTAAATAAACATTATAGCTATCTCTAACAAATGGTGCAAGATGAGTCATAGTAACAGTAACTCCACCATATTGGCTAGACGAAACAGCAGTTATAATCTGAGTCGCAATAGTCATAGCAGTAATAAACTTATGAGGTTTTTCTATTAAAACACCATTAATTATGGTTCCATTTTGTAACATATCCTCTAAATTAATCAAATCACAATTATGCAAAGCATTTTGAGCAAAATAGTCAGCATCGTGAAAATGAATTATACCGGCATCATGCGCCTTTACAATATCTTCAGACAATAAAAATCTTCTTGTAATATCTGTACTTGTTATTCCGGCTAAATAATCTCTTTGAGTAGTTACAACAGTCGCATTTTTATTAGAATTCTCAGTATTCCAATATTCACTCTCGCCTTCAACAAGTTCTTTAATCGACTTATCAGTCGTATTAGCTTTTCTTATAAGTTCTCTTGTATAACGGTATGTAATGTATCTCTTTGCTAATTTATATTTTCCAAATTCCATTAGTTTCTGTTCAATAATATCTTGTATATCCTCAACTAAAACTCTAGATTTATTAAGTTGCTCTATGTATGTTATAATTTCTTCAATTTGAGCCTTAGAAACCTTATCGCTTCCTCTAACCTCAGTATTCGCCTTTTGAACAGCAACCCTTATTTTTTCCGGATTATATTCAACACTTTTTCCATCTCTCTTAATAATTTTCATTATTGTGTCTCCTCCTCTTATGTTCATTAATACAATTTTTTCATTAAAACCGTTATCTATATCGGTAATCAAAAACACAATATTTAGTGTTTTTTATAATTTAAAATCACAACATCTTGTGTTTCATTGCTATACCAATATACAATTTTAGTTTTAAAAATGCAACATTTAAATATCACTTTTTCGTCCTTTATCTTTTGTTTTCTCCAAAATACTTAATTGGGACTAAAGTATCATTTTGCGTTTTTCCTATTGCAAAGTGCTGTAATCCGCCAGTAGTCAGGCTCTTATTTGCGATTGGTATAAAGCATTTACTTTTAGCTTGTTTTTTTCTTAAAAAACAAAAAAAGAGGCTGTAAAAACCTCATTTATCATTAATATAAAGCTTTGTATTTTACCAAAAAACAAAAAATACTTTTATATAACTAAATCCAATACTTTATAAATTTTATGAGTTTTTTACAACCACCTGTTAAAAAGGAAATATATATTTAAACAACATACCCTAAATCGTGAAGTACATTTTCAACAGTAAGAGGCGTCACCGTATTTTTAGCCAGCAACTTTATAACCTTATCCGCTTCACCTTCTTCATCAACAATATACTCTAGAGTACGTTGTTCTGAAATTTTTAATACTCCATCGGTTTTCTTAGAAACCTTAATTCCAAACCTATCTCCGTCATTTTCAACTAAGTAGTACTCTAATAAAGCATTAGATAGATTATCTCCAAATCTTATTTCCCTTACCTCTTTTAAAATTTCATTACTCATTAGCTCCTACCTTTCTCCGGTCCATTTAATATATTTAAATTATCCGACAAAAAATGCGACTTGTCAATTAAAACAAATCGCATTTTTCAGCCATTATTCGACATTTTCTGTATCATAAAATCCTACTAATTCCTTATTTCTTAGGCTTTACAACAGATATGGCTTCTTTTGAAAAATCAAAGTATTTATTGAGTACATTTCTTACATCTTCGACAGTAACCTCATTAAAAGCATTTGCATATTCAAAAATATCTACATTTCTAAAAATATTTGCCATAAACATATGAGAAATCTTATCTACTGAATTAAATTGTCGAATATACTCTCCGCTTAGCTTATTCTTAGTTCTTCTAAAGTCTTCACAATTAATTCCTTCCGTCTTTACACGTTCTATTTCTTCTTTAATCCTAGAAATTACCTTATCATACTCTCTTGACTCTCTGGATATATTTAAGAAACCATACGTTTTTTCAAGAGTAATGTCAACACCTAAAGGCGCTGTAATAAGCCCTTCCTCATACAATTTTTCATATAAATCCGAACTCTTTCCAACAAGCATTTCCAGTAAAATATCCAACGCAATTTCAGTTCTTATTAAGTCTTTAATATTAGGATTTATCTTATATCCATACATAAATATAGGCATAGAAACATCACAATATGCTTCTTTCCTAGGCATACAAATTTTATCTTCCTCATTAGCGTAAAAACGCTCTATTTTTAACTTTTCTTTTTCAGTCGGAACATTATCCTCAATTAATTTAAAAATCTTTTCAGGGGAAACATCGCCAACAACAAATATAACCATATTGGACGGATCATAAAAAGTATTAAAACATTTATATAATAACTCTTTATCTATTCCCGATATACTTTCAATAGTTCCGGCAATATCTTTTTTTACAGCAAATTCATTATACAAGCAATTTATAAAATTAAAATAAACTTGCCAATCCGGATCATCCTCATACATCCTTATCTCTTGACCAATAATTCCCTTTTCATTTTCAACACTTTCTTCAGTAATGTACGGATGTTGAACAAAATCCAAAAGCAATTTAAAACTATCGTCAAACCCTTCAGTACACGAAAATAAATAAGAAGTATGAGTAAAACTCGTATATGCATTAGAGCTTGAACCCATTTCTGCAAATTTATCCATAGCACTTCCGTCTTTCATAGAAAATAATTTATGCTCTAAAAAATGAGCAACACCATCAGGAACAGAAAAAATTTCGCCTGTTTCCGGTAATCTGAATTTGTTATCTATCGAACCAAAATTAGTAGCAAACATAGCGTATTTTTTTTGATACCCGGGTTTAGGAATTACATACGCCTTAAGCCCGCAGCTATATTCCTTTTTATACATTCGCTCGTTTAAAAACTCATTTTCAATTATCATCATTTCTATCCCTCCCTTATTCTTCATTTCCTGTCATAAAGTAAATTGTATCTAATTCAACAAACTTAGCAATATCAACAACATCCTTGATTTGCACTTTTTTTACATTCTCAATTATTTCTTCTAAAGTTCTCTCATTTCCAAGTAAAATTTGCGTATAATTAAAATCTAACATCTGATCTTGTTCGTCTCTCATAGAATTTAAGCTATTCTCAATAGTTTTTAATGTTGTTTCGTACTCATATTCCGTAATTTTTCCGTTTTTCATATCTTCAACTTGTTCTAAAATCGTATCAAGAGCCTTTTGATGATTAGGAATTTCTATTCCACAACTTATTCCCATTATACTCTTTATCTTCTCATACCTTGAAAAAGCATAATAAGCCAAACTATTTTTCTCACGAACATTTTGGAAAAGCTTAGACTGTACTCCGCCACCTAAAATTCCGTTATATACAAGCACTTTATAGTAATCGTCGCTGTTAGCATCAATATTTACTCTATATCCTAAAGAAAGTTTACCTTGGTTAATGTCAAATTTTTCGGTATAATCCCTAACTTTTTTTACATTTACTTTAGCAGGAGCTTCTATTTTTAGAGATTTTCTCTGACTAAAATTAAATTTGCTAATTATACTATTATACTCATCTTCTGTTAAATCTCCCGAAACAACAACATCAACTTGATAATGATTTAACATATTTTTATATGCATTAATCAAAGCATTATCAGAAACACTATCAATTCCTTCAATTGTTCCAAATTCACATAACCCAAAAGGTTCATTTTCAAACATTAACTCATAACATCTTTCCAATGCATACTGAACCTTATCATTTTTTCTAGACTCAATTATATCCTTTACTTGTTCTTTTTCTTGAGAAACATAATCAGCCTTAAACTTTCCATTCTCTAAAATAGGATTAAAAATAACATCATTAATCAAATCAGCCAGTTCACTCAAAGTATCTTGATTAGACCCGGTATATTTCTTGTTTACAGCTTCACCGTAAAATCTTATAATCTGATTTTCTCCTTTTTTAGAAACACCGCAGTCAAATTTAGCACCGTATAAACTTTCAAGTTTTTTTGAAATTTCTCTCATTGTAGGAAAATTTTTAGTTCCACGTCTTAAAACAGCAGGAATAAGAGCGTTAACGCTAACATTTTCGTTCGTCATAGGCGTAGAAAAAAATACTCCAATCATACTGGTTTTAAACTTATTATTTTTTATAAAATTAAATCTAACTCCATTCTCCATATCTCTACCTCCTCATATGTAGTTATTTTATTATATTATTTTCCAATACGCAATCTTTATTCTAATTATTTTTAATAGCATAGCTAATACCAAATTTATTGGTTTTATACAATATAAATTATCTCATTTTTAGGGAAAAATATACAAAAATAAAATTTGAACAGAACTTTTACATTTTTTATTATTTTTGTTGACATTAGTATTTTTTTACAATATAATACAAATGTGTTTTGACGGAAAATAAAAAAGAATGGAGGTGAAATATTGTGAAAACTAAAAAAACATTAGTAATAATGTTACTAACACTAACGTTACTTATTCCAACTAAATCATTTGCTATAAATTGGTTTTGGGAGTCTTGGTGGGATTCTGATGGAAATGATACCTCAGATGAACAGTATGTAGAAGATGTCGACGAAGAAGATTCTTCTTGGTGGAACTGGTGGAGTTGGTGGGACTCTGATGAAGA
>CAYZJZ010000031.1:0-11557 GCA_964478905.1 uncultured Eubacteriales bacterium | reverse complement strand
CATTTTGAGTTTTTTTGCTGCTTCTTAAGTACATTAGGATTTCATTTGCAATCCTTACCTTTTGGAAACAAAAATTTCTCGTCTGTCTGTAAAAAGTTTATAATTACATCATTTCCTTTTACTACGATGTCTTTTATTATAATTCTCATAAATTCTCTTTTCTTCATAATGTCTAAGTTATCAAAATCGTCCATATATCTATTTAAAATGTCTAAAATAAGTTCTGCTGTCTCTTTTTCTATTATGTTTGCACTATTCTTTGAAACTTCTTTTATTTCCTTTTCAAGCCTTATATTAGCTTCTTTTAGTGATTTAATTTCTTTAGTTACTTCGTCTATGATATCGTTATCTATAAACTTTAACTTATTTACTAAGTTTTCAATACTCTTCTGATTCTGACTGTATGTACTTTGTAAAACTTTTATTTTACTATGTAATTCTGTTGTTTCATCATTTGAGCATGTTGCAAGTTCTCGTAGTTTTCTTCCTATTTCCTCATTTGGTGCAAACACTTTTTTCACTTCTCTTAAGACTGCCTCATCTAATTCAAAACCCAATACATTTTTTGCCTGACATTCTCCACTACTGCTATTTGTCTTTAATTCGCATAAATAAGAAAACTTTGCTCTACCATCTTTATCAAATCTGCCTGTAGTTTTAGGTCGCATAAAACTGCCACACTCTCCACACTTTACAAGGCCACTTAAAATTGATTCATTTTTTCTTGGACGTCTATATCGTTTTTCTTCATTCATCTGCATTAAATCTTGTACTTCTACCCACTCTTTACCCGAAATAAATCCAATATGTTTTCCAACTGCAACAATCCAATCCTCAACCGCCCTTTTCCTCATTCGCTTTCCTTTAACTTGTATGGTCTTGCTATACCCAATGGTGCCGTTAACTCCATTAAACGCTTTTTCATCAGCAAATAAGCACCCTTCAAAATTCGAAAAATACTCATACATATCTTTGTCGGCAATAGCATACACAGGGTTTTCTAATATCATCTTAACTGCAAATCTTGTAAAATTCTTATTTCTTTTAGTTTTAATATGATTATTTATTAAATATGTAACAACACCAGTTAAAGACTTACATTCTCTATATTTTGAGAAAATTAAAACCACTATATCCTTTTCTTCCTCTATTGCCTCTAACATAAATAAGCTCCTCTTTTTTCCCTCTATATCAATTTTTTCAACTTTTTTACTTTTATATCCAAGCGGTGTATTACCCCCAAGCCATCTGCCTGTCTTAGCAAGATTTGCCATATTGTCTTTAATTCTTTCGGTTATAACATCTCTTTCTAACTGTGCAAAAACAGAAGATATATACATCATCGCTTTCCCCATAGGGGTTGTTGTATCAAACTTATCTCTAACAGAACAAAACTCTACATTAAGTGACTGCAATTCATTATATAAATTTGTGAAATCCGAAACACTTCTACTAAGTCTATCCAAACGATAACAAACTATCATTTTTATTTTATTACTTCTCACATCAGCCATCATCTCTTGAAACTTAGGTCTATTAAGATTAGCTCCTGTCTTGCCCTCATCTTCGTAAACTCTAACTTCATAATCTGAATAAAGTGTAGTTTTTAAATATTCTTTACACTCATCAACTTGATTCCCTATCGATTCACCCTTGCCTGTAAACCTAGACTTTCTCGCATAAATCGCTATAACCTCTTGCATTACCATCACTCCCTTGTCCATAGTTTACTTTTCTTAAAAATTCATTTCTATAAATGTCAAAAATTTATACATTACTCTCTAACTTCTTAATAAGCTCCTCCAATATGAGATTTTTCTTTTTAGGAGAAATATTTTGTTGCTTTATACATTCCGTTATTAACTTAGCCCTAAATTCTGCTATATTATTGTGCTCTGGGAGATTTATCTTTATATTCATTGAAAAATCTCACCTCCTGCTACCATCTATATTTCGCAATTTGTGTTTATATGATTTATCCTCCTTTCGTTCTTGTGTCCTATTGTTCTTATATTCATAAAATAAAAATTTGCAACAAAAAACATAATAATCTTTTATATATTTACACTCAAAAACAAATTATATATAATTGATTTATTAAGAGAGGAGGAAATAAATGAAATATTTACAATACTTTTTAATAAAAATAAAAAAAATACTTAAAGGTATTTTCGTAACTTTATGGTCTCTTTTCTGGCCATATTTTCTTGTGATAGGGTTTATGATTTTTTCACTTTGGGCAGATGGTTACACTTTAGAGGATTTTGGATTTGATGGAGTTACCCTAAACCCCAACGATTATTGTAATTTGACTGATGTTGACTACACAGCTATATTACATGACGACCCAAATGGCAAAGCAAATGTAGAAATTACTGAATATTTAACTTTTGATGTGCATGCCGCTTCAAAATCAAACCCTTATAAAGAACTCTGGCGAGAACTTCCAAAAGAATATGTTGATGGATTAAAAGTAACTTATGATGTTAAATCAGTTTCTCAAATTTTAGACAATGGTCAAGAAATCCCGTATACAGAAACATCTAAAATGTACTGGGAAGATTATGATTATACAAGAAATTCGACTATGTACTGGCATCATAGTAAAGGCTCCGGAAGATATCCTGATAACGACGAATCTGTACTAATTTATATACCTTGGACCTACCATGAAAAAATGACATTTAAAATTGTATATTCATTAAACAATGCTGCGTTAAAATATAACGATTGTTCAGAACTATATTTAAGTATGTACTCAGGAAACACTATTAAAAAATTAAATTCTTATAAAGCACAAATTCTTATACCTAATGATATCATGCCATCTACATATCATGCATATACTTTTGGAACAGCTAATACAAGAATTCCATTTACCAAATCATCTTCTATAAATCCAGGCTATCAGACATTTTCTATTAATTTAGATAAATCTGAGTTAAAATTTAACTATCATAATCGTTATATTGAATTTTGTTTACTTGCATATGGTAAAGACAAGCATATTTTTACACAAAATGCTCCAGATAACCGGTATTCTGATGAAAATGTTTTAGATGAATGTCTTGCAGAAAATGAGTATTATGAAACCGCAAACGAAAAATACAATACATATAAAAAATTATTATTAATATCCGCTATAATTCTTGCTTTTCTAACAATAATTACTGCGATAAAAAAATATAGAAAAATTAAAGAGAAATATAATTTATACAACCCAAAAACAGATTACGAATATTTTAGGGACATACCTAGTGATTTAGATCCAATTTTCGCATCTGAACTTGTATTTATGAAAGATCCATTTAATCCAAATAAAGAAAAACAAGAAGAATATGCAGCTGTTCTTCTTAGCTTAGTAAGAAAACAATATATTAAAATCGAAAAAAACAGCTATTATGCTGACTGGAACAATGATAATACGATTATCTCGATAGAACCTACTCAGACTACATGTGAAACATCGGATTCAATTTACGCTCCTGATTATTCTCCAAAACCTATTTATAAAACAATAAATACAAATACAGGTGATACTCTAGAACCTCTTACAACATCTGAACGACTTTATTTAGAATTACTAACAAGACACACAAAACACACTAATTCAATTAGTATTTCAATGTTCCAAGATAAAATTAATTCTGATTACGAATATACAAATGCTTTTGTAAAAGATATGGAAAAGAAACCAACATTAGAGAATGGTGTTATACATAGATATTTTCAATCAATTAATTATGATGAACCACGAAATAAACTTAATATTTCTTCAAAATTAAGTTTAACTTTAGCATTGATTTTATTATTTATTGTAAACTGGATTTCATACTTTACACCTATGGCATTAAGTTTTGGTGCATATACAATTCTTGGTATCGCTTTACTATGGAAGTATTTCTATTTAGAAATCAAAGCAAGCAATTCTGTTTTATTTACACAATACGGAATTAATGAACAAGCAAAATGGGTTGGTCTATATAATTTCTTAAATAGTGATACACTAATACATGAAAAAGAAGTTCACGATTTAGTATTATGGGAAAAATATTTAATTTACGCTACCGCTTTTGGTATATCCGAAAAAGTTGTAAATGCAATAAAGATACATGCCATAAACTTAGATATAGAAAAAAGTTATGTGCTAAATCGTAGTTCTTATATCCATTCGCATAGTCACCATAGAACCTCTAGAGCTTTTGGGCGCTCCATTCATACATCTTCAAGAGGAGGCGGATTCGGAGGTCACGGTTATGGCGGCGGTGGTCGTGGCGGTGGCGGCGGTGGCGGTGGCCATTAATCCTAAGCTTGACACTAAGAAAACTTAAAAATACTCAAAAAAGAGATAATGAACTCCCCCAAGTCTATTATCTCTTTTTATTATATTATTTATTTCTAGAAGTATTTAGCCCCTACTCTTTGCTAAATATATCTTTTAATTGCAATGCATTTATATCAATATCTAAATTCTGTTCAATGTACTTTCTATCTATTGTTTTATAAATCGTTTTTGAAATATACCTTTCTGAAAATTTAATTATCTCTTTATATTCTAAAATATCATCTGGGAAGAAAATTCCTCCCTGGTCCTTATTCTTTATCATCCAACAACATGCAGCTAACGCAGACATCGCAACAGGTGTAATTGTTGGAGTTTGCCAAAAGCTATTTTTCTTTTCTTTATATAAGAATTTTTTTCCTATCCTATTTCCAACCCATACAGGATTAAACCTTTTTCCTAATAATAAAACACCTACATATTCTGTTCCTTTTTTTATATTTTCTTTATATATAATTTCAGCTCTTTTAGGATATTTAAAACCTCTAATAATTTGGTTCTCTAAATTTGTGTCATTATCCTCAATCCTATTGCATACTCTAGCACCTTCTAAGTATTCTATTGCATAATCACAAGGTGAGTATAAAAAAACAACTGTTGGTCGATATATAGTTTTATCTTCTGCTTTTACTTCTAGTGATTTAGCAATTGTAATAGTCTCTTCATGGGGCACAAAAAAGCCTTTAAATTTTCCTTTAGGATAATATGTTTTTCCTACTTTCTCAATTGCCAAATCGTTAAACTCTAAAAAGCCTTTATCTAAGTCTAATCTTTTACATTCTTCTATATAATCGATTCTTTCATTTGTACCAATATTTACAGCGGCTTCGCTTAACATTTCAAAGAAAAAAGAATCCACAGACCAAGTGCTATACAACTTATCCTTATCAAAATCATCTTTTACTTCTTGATAATCATTATCATTTACATGAATTTGTAGCAATTCAAGCTCTTTTGCAATTTCATTAAATTTATTTTCATTTAACAACTTATTAAGTTTTTCATCTTTTTTAAATTGTTTCTTTACAACATATTCTAAACCTGCTTTTACAAAGTGTGATACCAATCCCGGATTGTTTCCGTGATGTAGAACAATGGGATATCTATTTATAGAATTATTCTTTTTAATTTCTTCACGCAATTTATTTTTTCGCAAGTTCTCATCAAAAATATTATACCAATTATCATCCCAATCGGTTTCGCCAGTATTTAAATACATTATATTATTGTTAGCACACCACTCTACAAAGTCACTCGTACCTACACTATCCGCAAAGTCTATTAAAAGGTCTCCTTCTTCTAAATATTGTGAAAATACCTTTTTAAAATTAGACCTATTAATATCAGCTACAATGAAATTTCCAAGTTTTCCGCCAAGTTCAAGAAAAAAAGTATATTCAAGTTTATCTCTAGACATAACAAAATATTTATCTTTATCAAATTTTATTTCTTTAGAAACCTTTTCAAAAAAACTCTTGCCCACCGCACCAAAACCAAACTGCACAATTTTATTTTTAAATTCAATCATAATCCTATAATTCTGCCTTCTCTAAACGCTCTTTTAATGTCTGCTTTAATATAACTTTTTTAGGTAACATATAGCCATCTGTCAAATAGAACTCCATCCCCGCCTCTTGAAATTTTAAAAATATTTTTCTCAAGTCCTGCTGAATTGTTTTTCCTACTACAATTATTTTATTTATGTTATTTTGCTTAAAATGCTCAAATGATGGAATGTCATGTTTATATAAATCCCAACTATTATCAAATATAGACTCATTTTCTCTATACCTATTAGTGCGACAGCTATCTAATAAAAATACAGGATTAGCATCATTCGCTAAATTTATATTTTTCAGTTTCTCACTACCATTTATCAAACTGCTTTCAAGCAAATATGTATCTACTATAGCTTGTGAATTTATGTTTCCATCAGTACCATTAAACAATGGTATAGGCCTATATCCCATATTTGCTAAACTTATCCCAAGCTCTATACTTTCATTCCCCGGAAGATCAATAAAAATGGCTATATCCTCTACATATTTATCTAAAAACATTACTTTTCTATCAACCCAATTAGCAAGTAATTTTCTATTATATGTATCAATTGCTATAAATGGAACTGGTCTTACCCATTCTATCCATTTTGCACCCTTCGGAGCATATATTTTATATATTTCTTTGCCTATCATAATAATATCACTTATCTTTCTATTAATACTGGAATATCTGCTGCATATGAATCAATTCTTGGATATAAATTTATCCTTGCATAATATCCCGCGTGTTTACCATTAATCACATATGAACCAATACATATATGATATTCTTTTCCATCTTCTGTTTTAAGTGGCATACTTTGAAATTTCTTTTGTAATATGTATTGAGCAGGATTCTTCTTTACATCTTGCAAAATCTTTTTATATTCATCATCTCTACACGCCTCTTTTATAGCAATCCTTTCTCCTACTCTACCATATACCGGCTTATAAATATACCCTTCTTTTTCAATCATTTTTTTTACTTCTAATGTTTCCGGTAATAAACGTCTCCACATTTCCATATTAATACCTAGATGTTTTAAATCGTCCCAGACAAAAGGAAATCTTTTACTTTGTGCATATATAGCAATTGGATGATTACATGATTTAGTTACGGTATCAAAATATCCATCCCACCTACGTGGCTTCATTTGAACAAGCCACTCAAGTGGTGTAAATCTAAAAATCAAATCTATTTTTTCTTTATTATTTTCTAAAATGGAATACGCCTCTTTTTTATTAAAATTAATATGATCTGCAGCTCCATAAATAATTTTATATCCTTCTTTTTCAAGTCTATCACCTAAATACTGCATTACTTGCCTATCGTCACTAAAGCAAGTGCAATGTACCATCATAATAGTGCCATTTTTATGCAACAAATTATTTATAGTTTCTATCATTCTTTCACCAAATGAATTATATTCTAAATCAGGTCTGTTAATTATTTTTCGTGCTAATTCTGGTAATAACGAACTTTCTGCAAATCCACCTGGCACATCACTATTTACTTCTGTAACAGTCCAATTATTATCCATATTAGGATGAAAGTCATATCTCATAAGTCTAATATTTTTAGCCTTATCATAATTTTGCATATTAGGTATTTTTTCTATAATATGTCTAGGAAGCATTAATTTTTTTGCAATCTTTATATTTTTATTTAACAATTCTTCTGCAAGCCTTGTTTCATTATCAAGGGATTCAGTAAGTTTTATTACTTCTTCATTCTCTTTTTGAGATAATACTAACACATAACTTGATAATGTATCACTGTCACAAAATTTAGGATCCCATTTATAGCATTCAAACATTGCTTGTAGTCTATAATCATAATATTTATCATCAGGAATTTTAATTAGTTTCATATTCATTCTCTTTCTTTTAAGTTAGAATAAATTCACATAATTTTAGATACTTATTAATAAAAAATCCCTATTTATAGGGACTTTTTATTGGTCTAAAATTGAACCTTAGGTGCTACCTTTGTTGCATCATCAGCATTAAATAATACCTCTTCTCTAAATCCAAAAATACCTGCAACTAAATTATTAGGAAAAACTTGTATTTTATTATTATATATTGTAACAGCATCATTATAAAATTGTCTTGAATAAGTAACTTTATCTTCTGTATCAGAAAGTTCAGCCTGAAGCTTTGAAAAATTTTCATTTGCCTTTAGCTCTGGATAATTTTCTGCTACAGCAAATAATGTTTTTAACGTTGAAGTCAGTTGATTATTCATTTCAAGTTTTTCTTCAGTAGAACTCGCATTCATATATCCACTTCTACTTGCAGTAATATTTTCAAGTAACTCTTTTTCATGCGTAGCAAAACCTTTAACTGTTTCAACTAAATTAGGAATTAAGTCAAAACGTCTTTGTAATTGAGTGTCAACTTGAGCAAAAGAATTTTTTACTCTATTCCTTGCTATTACCAAAGTATTATATATTGCTGCCACAAATAATACAACAACTAAAAGAACCACTACACAAACAATTACTCCCATCATAATCTTATCCTCCTTTAAATTTATAATAAAATTATAACATTTCCAATATTTTTATGCAACAATCACCAAACCATACTATAATTGTACTCTCTTATTCCTTGTTTGTAGGTTCAATTGTTCCCTCTATCAAATTCGTAACCACTTTATTAAGTTCAGTTGCATTTTGAGACGTAATAACAGCTTTCACTGTATCAGCTTCAATGTTCTTTCTTCTCCTGCAATCTTTCCTCCCCTTTGTACTATCTCAACATTTTCTTCAAAAGATTGGAGATTATGAGTTTTAGATAGTTCAGTTGACTACAGATTGTAGCCAATTCACACAAGACAAGTTGCTGACAACTTGTCTTCAACTGCTCTGTCCCCATTATAACTGTGATAATAATTTATTTTCTATATATTTATGCATGCAAAATTTTTCGGCTTATCTCTCCAAAATACTTTTCAGCCAACTTATAATCAATATTACTACTCTGTTTTCATCACATCGTATTAAATTCCGAGACACTATTTCGGAATTCACTTCTCATTTTTTTCATTTATCATCTTAATAACTCTATCAAAATCACTTTCTAATTGTCTCATTTCTCTTGCTCTATAAATTTCAAATTCCTTTTCGGCTTTTTCAATAGCCTGTTTATGCGATATGTTTCCTTTGCCAGTAAGCACTTTTCTTTTATGAGCTATAATTTGATTATCTAACGCATCAATCCAATCTTGCATTGACATTGGTACCTGCTCTAATGCTTGAAATTCTGCAAAGTCTAAAAATTGAGACACAAGTAAATTTAACCGTTGCAGTTCTATTTCACTCAAATAATTTTTTGCTATTTTTACATCATCTTTTGTTATGTACTCACCCTTAAAATTTGTCATTCCTACAAGTGGCTTTTCATTATCCACTCTTTCATATATAACTTCTGCTGCGGTATGCTCATGGACTGCAAAATGAAGTTTATTTTGTACTGTTGCAAAAAAAGTTTTAGTCAAGTCAGAACGCGGATCGTAATCTGTTGCAGTCGCATATATATCCGTTACTTGCTGATAAAAATTCCTTTCTGACGAACGAATATCACGAATACGTTGTAATAATTCTCTAAAATATCTTGAATTGCCTTGCTTTAATCTTTCATCATCCATAGCAAATCCTTTTTGTATATATTCATGCAATCTTTCTGTTGCCCATCTGCGAAAACGAGTTGCAATTTGTGACTGCACACGATATCCTAGTGCAATAATCATATCTAAATTATAATGAACAATATTTCTTCTAACCTGCCTATTTCCTTCGTTTCGAACTAACAAGAATTTCTTGTTAGTTCGATTTCTTTCTAATTCGTCGTCCTGATATATACTATCTATATGTTGGCTAATATTTTGTTGTGTTGTATCATATAATTCTGCAATTTGTGGTTGAGTAAGCCATATATCATCATCTGAAAACCTTACAGAAACTTTTGTTATTCCATTATCATCTTGATAAATAATAACATTATTATCACTTTGGGTTAGTGATTTTTCACTCTTATCCATACCTAGCCCCCTAACTCTTACTATTTATTTTCAAATTAGGGAAACAGCATTTCCCCAATTGGTTTATCTCTTTTGGTCTATTTTATCAAACAATTAAAAAAATTAATTACCCAAAATACTCCTGCTGTATCCGTTACTTGAACTTTTCTCTTTTCCCCATGTAGTGCTATTTCAACTAGGGTACAAATTGTACCCTAGTTCGAATTCAATTCATTATCTCTGGTCCTCAGTAGTTTGTGCAAAACTTGCACAAACTGAATTTTCATCTATTTCGCCTTTATTTTATCATAGTATTATGATTAGTTCAATTTATAGGCTGCAAAATAAGACTGTATTTTTTAGACTGCAAGTGGCAATTTCTCAGACTGCACATCTCATTGGAATTCAAATTTTTTTACCCATTAGCCTCCAGACTCCGACAACTTTGCCCTTGAAAAATCTTGATTTTTCTCATAATATCCAATTTTCTTGTGGCAAAATTGTCCTCGTAAAAAATGTCTTACTTTTTGCCATATTTTTTACTACTTTTTAACAATTTCTACTGTGTAAATTCCATTAACTTCTCCCAACTTTTTCTCGATAATTCTTTCTTGCCACTCTCCCAATCCCTCACACTACTCCTACTAACTCCAAGCTCCTCTGCAAATTTAGATCGTGTCATTCCTAATCTTTTTCTTATATCTTTTACTGTTGCTTGTCCCCCCATATAAAGAAAGCTCACATAAGCATCCATTTTAGGCATAACCTCATCTTCTATTTCTAATACTCTAAATATCCTCCTTAAAGTTTTAATACAGTAGTACTTCTTTTTATTTTCAATAGCCATAATTGTGTATCTTGATACATTAACCATCTTAGCCAACTCCTCAATTGTATAACCATTCTTTATCCTATAATACTTTATAACATCATAAATATCTGCATCATCTGATAACAATCCAATAGGCTTTTCTATTACATACTCCGTCTTACACACTTTCTTTAAATACTCAAACACACTTCTAATCTTTTCCGTTTCCAAGACGTTACCATTGCATTTTGAATACAACGCGCAGCATAAGTCGCAAACTTATGACCTTTATCTCCGTCAAAAGTCGTAACTGCTTTTATTAGGCCAATAGAGCCAATAGAAATCAAGTCATCATTATCCTTCCATTGAACAGAGTACTTCTTCGCCACATGAACTACCAACCTTAAGTTTCGTTCAATCAAAATGTTTTTTGCATCCTCGTCTCCATTCTTGTAGAGATCAAAATACATCTTTTCTTCACTTGGCGTAAGCGGTTTTGGAAATGTGTTCATTCCATTACCGAGAAAGCCAAATGCAAAAAAGATGTTTTCAATTATGTACCTTATTGTAGCTATAAATACCAAGTTAATCCCTCCTAACTACATATATACTATGTAGTTAGGCTTGGTCTTTTGATAGATTATTGTGGTGAAAATTATGCCTTCAGGTTACGAGTTGACATAACTTTGTTTTTGAAAATTTAAGAAAAGTTAAGTTTTCGTTGGTATTTCAGTATTTATAAGAATTTAATAATTTAACCGCATTTTCTGCATCTTGGTAGTCGCTTTCTTCAAAACCATATATTTTAGAATTTGCAAATGCTTCCATCATAACAAGTG
>CAYZJZ010000030.1:0-11820 GCA_964478905.1 uncultured Eubacteriales bacterium | reverse complement strand
GAATAAAAAGTTCTTTTTTTACCAATAATAGTGGTAAAAAAGGGGCTTTTTTCTATGAAAAATAATAAAGATAAATCTGTAATAAAAATGAATAGGGATTTTTTGACCATTTATTCAATTTATAAAAAATTAAATGATACAAAAAATTCAAAAACTCAATTAGTTCCGGCTAGTGAATGGTTATTGGATAATTTCTATATAATTGAAGAACATGCAAAACAAATAAAAAGGGACTTTAATAAAAAAATATATAAAGATTTACCGATAGTAAGTTCCGGCTACACAAGGATTTTTACAATTGCACGAGAAATTGTAGAAAAAAATGATGGGAAGATAGATGAAGGAATTATTGAAAATTTTATAAAAAAGTATGAAGAAGTAACACCGCTATATATGAGGGAAATTTGGAATTTAGGAGTAGTTTTAAGGATTTCACTTATAGAAAAGATAAGAAAAATCAGTGAACAAATTGTAAAGACTTATAATAACTGGGAGCAAGCAGAAAGATGGTTAAATGAATATAACGAAAGTTTAGAGTTAAGATTACCAGGAGTAGAAGGAAACTATTCTTTTTATGAGCATCTTGCTTTTAAATTGAGGCGAATGGGGAAGAATGGAATTATCGTGTTAAACCGTATTGATAATTACATAGAAAAATACGGTACAAGTATCGAGGCATTTTCACGCAAAGAACACAGTATTCAAGCTGAAATGAAAATTTCTATAGGTAATTCTATTTTGAGTTTAAAATATATTTCAAACATTAATTGGAATGAATTGTTTAATAAAATTAGCGAAGTTGAAAGCATCTTTAATACTGAAAAATCCGGTGTTTATTCTAAAATGGATTTGGAAAGTAAAAGTGCTTATAGAAGTAAAGTCGAGAAAATTGCAAAGACATTTAAAATTTCGGAATTACATGTAGCCAAAAAATGTTTAGCTTGTGCAGATGGAAAATCCACAAATGAAAAAGAAGGACATATTGGCTATTACTTATTAGATAACGGGCAAACAGAGTTAATAGAAAATTTAGACGTAAAAATTCCATTTTTATATAAAATAAAAAATAATTTTATTCAAAATCCGTTTCCTCTTTATTTGATTACAATAATAGCATTTGCAAGTATTTCAACATTTTTATTGTACTTGTTTTTTTACTTTACGACAGGAATTACAAATATAGTTTATTTAGGATTAGCAGTTGGCTTTATTGTTGCATTTGATGGTGGAGTATGTTTTTCAAATTATTTGTTTAGTCATATATTTAAACCAAGAATTATACCACGTCTAGATTTCTCAGACGGTATTCCCGAAAACTCGGCTACAATGATTATTGTTCCAACTTTATTGTCAAATAAAAAACGTGTAACAGATATGCTGTATAATTTAGAAAAATATTTTGTAGCTGTTTCAAGTGAAAATGTGTTTTTTACTTTGGTAGGAGATGCAAAAGAAAGTGAGACAGAGGAAATTGAAGAAGATTCTGAGATTGCTGACGAAGGAATAAAGATAGTAGATAAATTAAATAAAAAATACGGAGCAAAAAAATTCTTTTTTGTATATAGGAAACGCTTTTTTAATGCTTCAGAAGAAAAATGGCTTGGTTGGGAGAGAAAGCGAGGAGCAATTTTAAAATTTAATGATTTTTTGATTAATGGAAGAAATGACGATTATCGTATTGTTTCTGATGGCTTTGATACAATTCCTAAAATAAAATATATTTTAACTGTTGATGCAGATACACTTATTCCTATAAATGAGGCTAGGAAATTAATTGGTGCGATTTCTCATCCTGTAAACAAACCTGTTTTAAATAACGAGGAAACAGCGGTAGTTTCCGGGTACGGACTTATACAGCCACATATAGGAATAGATATTGTCAGTGCAAACCAAAGTAGGTTTTCACAAGTTTTTGCTGGTACAGGTGGAATTGATCCGTATGTTTGTGCATCGTCTGATATTTATCAAGATTTATTTGGAGAAGCAATATTTACCGGAAAAGGAATATATGATTTAGAAACATTTCAAAAAGTTTTAGCTGATACGTTGCCGGATAATGCAATTTTAAGCCATGATTTACTAGAAGGCTCATATTTAAGAGCCGGACTTGCTACGGATATTGAATTAATAGACGGATATCCCGCAAGATATAATGCATATGCGTTAAGATCACACAGATGGGTAAGAGGAGATTGGCAAATTTTACCTTGGATATTTAATAAAGTAAGGAATAGAAGGAACGAGGTTGTAAAAAATCCTATAAATAAAATCTCAAAGTGGAAGATTTTCGATAATTTAAGAAGAAGTTTGACTGCTCCGTTTATGATGCTGTTAATATTTTTAAGTTTTTTGGTATTGCCGGGAAATCCTTTAATTTGGGTGGCTTTTTCAGTAATACTGGGTATTAGGGGAAATAAAAAACAATTTTTATATCAATTTTTATTTCTTCCATTTCAAGCTTGGCTAATGTTTAGTGCTATATGTGTGACTTTATATAGAATGATATTTATAAAGAAAAATTTACTTGAATGGGTTACCGCAGCAGATATGGAAACAAAATTAAAAAATACTCTTGGCAGTTTTTATTTCCTTATGAAGTCAAATTTAGTTCAAGGAATTATAGTCCTTTTAATGGCTTATTTTATAAAGGGAGATAGTCTTTCTATATCTCTTGCAGTGTTTTTACTTGTTGTTTGGGCAATAGCTCCGCTAGTGGCGTTTTGTATAAGTAAACCTAGAAAAAGCAAAATTCAACAATTGGATAATGATGAAAAAGAAGAATTGAGGATTTTTGCTAAAAATACTTGGAATTACTTTGACACTTTAATGAATGAAGAAAATAATTATTTGCCTCCGGATAATTTTCAAGAAGATCCTCCAAATGGTGTAGCCCATAGGACATCTCCGACTAATATAGGGTTGGGGATGCTTGCGATTTTATCGGCATATGATTTGGATTTTATAGGGAAAGAAGAAGTTGTAGATAGGTTTGAAAAATTGCTCAATACTTTAGAAAAACTTCAAAAGTGGAATGGGCATTTGCTTAACTGGTATAATACAAAAATATTAAAACCTCTTTTCCCACGATATATTTCTACTGTGGATAATGGAAATTTTTTAGCGTATGCAATTACTGCTCGTGAGGGAATTAATGAAATTTTAGTTGATGAAGATGAGAAAAGGGAAAACTTTACTGTAAGACTTGATAAAATAATTAAAGAAATGGATTTTTCAATTTTGTATGATAGCAATAAAAATGTTTTTTCAATTGGATATAATTTAGAAGAAGGCAGACTTACAAATTCGTACTATGATTTACTTGCATCGGAGGCAAGACAAACAAGTTTTTTAGCAGTCGCATATCATGTTGCTCCTGTTAAGCATTGGTTTTCTTTAGGGCGAAGTTTAACTAAGTTAAATGGACATAAAGGGCTTGTGTCTTGGACAGGTACAATGTTTGAATACTTGATGCCTCTTTTAGTAATGAAAAATTATGATAAAACAATGTTGGATGAAACGTATGATTTTGTAATAGAAAGCCAAATTGAATATGCTAAGAAGAAAAATGTAGTTTGGGGAATTTCTGAGTCTGCTTTTTATAATTTTGATATTAATCTAAATTATCAATATAAAGCTCTTGGAGTACCTTGGCTTGGATTAAAACGTGGACTTATTGATGATACTGTTATTTCACCATATTCTACAATGCTTGCATTAATGGTTAAACCCAAAGAGGCATATCGTAATTTGAAAAATATGCTGGACTTTAATATGTTTGGCAAATTCGGATTTTACGAAGCAATTGATTTTACTCCCGGGAGACCTAAATTTATAACTGGGGGGCAAAATTATGCACAAATAAAAAGCTATATGGCACATCATCAAGGTATGAGTTTGGTTGCAATTAATAATGTTATAAATAATTTTGTTATGCAAGAGAGATTTCATAAAGATGTTTATGTTAAATCTGCTGAATTACTTTTACAGGAGAAAGTGCCGGGAGATATAATTTATACTAAAGACAGTAAGGAAAAGGTTGTACCTCCAAAACAAGTAATTTATGAGAGTATTGATACAGATAGAGAAATTGAGATAAAAGAAAATATTAGACCTGATTTTAATGTTTTAACAAACGGAAGTTACTCTGTTAGGATAAATGATAGAGGAATTGGGCTATCTAAATTTAGAGATGTTTCACTTTCAAGATATAGAAGTGATTATTTAAATGAAATTTATGGTCAAGTATTTTATATAAGATGCATAAATACAGGTGAAATATGGTGTCCGACGTATTTGCCTAATTTTAGAAAGCCGGATAAGTATTTAACTGTTTTTTCAGGGGATAAGACAAAGTTTATTCGTAGAGATGGAGATATTGAAACTCATTATGAGATAGTTGTTGCAACCGAAGATAATTTGGATATAAGGCGTATTTCAATAGTAAATCATACAGAAGATACATTGGAATTTGAAGTTACTGGTTTATTTGAAATTGTTGACGGCGATCAAAATGCAGACATTGCACATCGCGCGTTTTACGGATTATTTGTAACTACAGACGAAGAGAATGAAGTATTACTTGCTACACGAAAACCTCGAAATCATAATGAGGAGAATTTTACTGTTTTTCAAACATCTTTTATAAATGGAGAAAGTTTTGGCGATTTTCAGTTTGAAACAGATAGAATGAAATTTATTGGTAGAGGAAGAAGTAATAAAAATCCTAATTCAATTTTAGAGGCTAAGCCGTTAATGGGGAGCGTAGGCGGTGTATTAGACCCAATATTTGCTCAAAGGCGATTTATACGAATAAAGCCGAATGAAACCGGAACTATAAACTTTATTACAGGAATTGAGCCGGATAAGCAAAAGGCTATTGAAACCGGTATGAAATATAGAAAAGATGAGATGATAGGGAGAGTATTCCGACTTGCATATGCTAGAAATCAAGTGGAGTTATCGTACCTTAATGTAACTTCAGAAGAAGTTAAGTTTTTTGACGAGATGATAAAATATTTAGTTTAGAATGAGGAGGCTGAGAAATGAAAAATACTAAGGGTATTCTCTGGAGTTATGGAATTTCAGGAGATTTACCGATTGTGCTTATTGTAATAAAAAAATATGAGGATCTAGATGTGATTTATGATATGATAAAAGCACACGAGTATTGGCGTACAAAGGGAATTCTTGCTGATTTGGTTATTCTAAGCTATGAAGAAATAAGCTATAATCATCCATTATGGAATAGCATATTTGATATTGTATCCGGAAGTCATTTAGGTAATTTACAAAATGTACCCGGTGGAGTATTTATGCTAAGGGGTGAGATTTTAGATAAGCAAGATATTGAGGAGCTTATAGATATTGCTAATATTGTGGCTAAAGATGGAGAAATAAATTTACCTCAAGATATTTTGATTGAAGAAACATTTAACGATGGTTTAATGAAAAAAGATGGAAAAAGTATAGACAAAAGAGAGCTTAGTTTTTTTAATGGAATTGGTGGATTTGATGAGAAAAGTATGGAATATGTTATATATCCTACCAGTAATGATTATACTCCACTCCCATGGAGTAATGTTATGTGTAACAAAGATTTTGGATGTATAATGACAGAAGCCGGTGGGGGATATACTTGGGCTTTTAACAGTAGGGAGTATAGGCTTACGCCATGGAGTAATGATCCTGTAACTGATCTTCAAGGAGAGTATATATATTTAGAGGATTTAGAGAGTAATGAAAGACTTTCAGCATATTTGCTTCCATATGAAACAAACGGAGGATATGAGGTTTCTTTTGGCTTGGGATATTGTAAGTATTTAGCTATTATTTCTGATTTATTGATTGAATTTACAATTTTTGTTCCATGTAAAGATTTAGTTAAGGTTTCTATGATTAAGATAAAAAACTTAAGTGGAAGGAAACGAAATTTGAATTTGCACTATTATATTAATCCTGTGCTTGCATTTAGTAATAACTTTAGGGAAAAAAATATAAAAACTACGGTGGAGAATGATAAGATAATTTTTGAAAATAAATACGAAAAGGAATTTTATAATAACAAAGTCTATTTAACGACAGGGGTTAATAGTAACTTTTGTAAGAAAAATGTAGGTATGGAGTCGTATGTTAATGTAGAAATAGATAACAATGATGAAGTGAAAAAAGTTTTCCTTTTGGGAATTTATCAAGATGAATCAATAATTAGTAAATTCCTTGACTATGAAAATTCACAAGATGAGCTTTATAAAGTTAAAGATTTTTATAAAAAAGATATCCAGAGAATAAAGGTTAGCACTCCGGATAAAGCTACAAATTTACTGTTGAATGGCTTTTTATTGTATCAAGCGTTGGTTTGTAGGATTTTTGGCAAAAGTTCATTTTATCAGTCTGGAGGAGCTACCGGATTTAGGGATCAACTTCAAGATTCTATGCCGTTTGCTTTTATTATGCCTGAGATTACGCGTGAACAGATTTTATACCACGCACGTCACCAATTTGGTGAAGGGGATGTTTTACATTGGTGGCATAAAGAGGCTCAAAAAGGAACAAGGACAAGATTTTCAGATGACTTATTGTGGTTAGTATATGTAACTAATTATTATATAAAAGTGACAGGAGATACAGGTATATTAGATGAGCAAATTCCTTTTGTTGAAGGAATGGAACTTGAAGAATTTGAGGATGAGAAATATATTGAGTTTGAGTATTCTAAAAATAGTGCATCTCTTTTCGCGCATTGTATATTTTCTATTGAACATTCGCTAAAGTTTGGAGAACATGGACTTTTATTGATGGGATCAGGAGATTGGAATGACGGAATGAATGAGGTTGGTAACAAAGGAAAAGGAGAAAGTGTTTGGCTTTCTTGGTTTTTAATAAAAGTACTTGTTGATTTTGAACCGATTTGTAGAACTCAAGGTCGGGATGATTTGGCTGATAAGTATTTAGAAATAGCTAAAAATTTAGGCAGAGAAGTTAATTCTAATGCTTGGGACGGGGAATGGTATAAAAGGGCGTTCTTTGATGACGGTACACCTCTTGGTTCGAGAGAAAACGATGAATGTAAAATTGATTCGATTTCCCAGTCGTGGAGTGTTATTTCAGGAGCCGGTGATGAAAATAAAAAAGAAAAAGCTATGAATTCTGTTGATAATTACTTAATTGATAAAGAAAACGGAATTATAAAGCTTCTTACCCCTCCTTTTTCAAAAGGTGAATTAAATCCGGGTTATATAAAGAGCTACTTGGAGGGAATAAGAGAAAATGGCGGTCAATATACTCATGCAGCTATTTGGACCGGAATTGCGTATGCAATTATGAGAAAAGGAGATAAAGCGTTTTCTGTGTTTGAAATGCTAAATCCTATTAATCACAGTAGAACGGATAGCGAAATGAAGAAGTATAAATTAGAGCCGTATGTTATTTCAGCAGATATATATACTAATCCGCTTCAAGTAGGGCGAGGTGGTTGGAGTTGGTATACTGGGGCTGCAGCGTGGATGTATAGGTTTGGAATTGAGTATATACTGGGAATTAAGTTTTGTGGGGATGTTATTACTATTGAACCTGCAACTAGCTCAAAATGGGAAGAATATACTTTAGAGTATAGATTTAATAATACTACTTATAAAATTAACGTTAAATTAAATTCCCAAAAGGGGAAAAAGATTATAATTGATAATGTCTTAGAGGATGGAAATAGTTTTAAAATAAATGATGATGGAAATTTCCACTTTATCGAGGTGTATGTTTCTGATTAGAATTACAAAAGCAAATTGCGGTATATTACTAATTTTATAATAGTTTTATTTACAAAGTCCTTAAAATGATGTAGTATGTACTTGGGAGTTGGTTAAGTTGGAGAGAATTTTAGGTATTGACCACGGAGATAGTAGGACAGGACTTGCTGTAAGTGATTTAATGGGATGGACTGCTCAAGGAATTGAAACTGTGCATCATAAAGGGAATATAAAATTTCTTTTAAATAGGATTAAAGAAATTATAGAAGAATATAATGTTAGTAAGATTGTTATAGGTTATCCGAGGAACTTAAATGGAAGTATAGGACCTAGGGCTGAAAAAACCGAAGAATTTATAAATATTTTAATAGACAAGTTTGGGTTAGATGTGGTAAAATGGGATGAATGGCTTAGTACAGTGTCTGCTCATCGTGATATGATAGATATGAATATAAAGGCTAAAAAGAAAAAAGATTTAGTTGATACTATTGCGGCTGTTCATATTTTACAAAATTATTTGGATTCACTTACAAAGTAGTGAAATTGCTTTGTAATGAAATTTTATTGTTAGCGAAGCTAACGGAATGGAGGAAAAAATGAGTGAAAATGAAGAAATGAATGTTGAGGAATTAGATAATGTTATAGTTCTTACTGATGAGGACGGAAATGATGTTGAATTTGAATGGTTGGATACTATTGAGATGAATGATAATACTTATGTTGTTGTAGTTCCTGCTGATGATGAGACTGACGAAGTTGTAATTTTAAAGATGGAGAAGGAAGAAGAAGAGGAAACTTTTGTTGGACTTGAAGATGAGAAGGAAATAAATCAAGTATTTGAAGAATTTAAGGAAAGAAATAAAGAAATTTTTGATTTTGTTGACTAAAAAAGAATATTATTCTGCAAATTGCACATATTAACTCTGTAACATATATTTGCAATTTGCAGGAGGTGAATCTAAATGGCAAACAGAAAGAAATTAGTTCCAGAAGCAAGTAGTGCTATGAACAACTTTAAGTATGAAACAGCTAGTGAAATGGGTCTTAACTTAAAAAAAGGTTATAATGGAGAAATGACTGCAAAACAAGCTGGTTCTATCGGTGGTAATATGGTAAAGAAAATGATTCAAAAAGCACAACAAGATATGGCTAAGTAATTAAAACCATTTTAAGGGGCGAATATGCCCCGTACATAAAGGTAGAATAGGAGTTTATAATATGGATAACAATACTATTTTTATGAATTTGCAAGATTTGCAAAAGAAAGAAAAACACGACAAAATAAAAAGTATTATGAAAGAAGTATATGAAGCGTTAAAGGAAAAAGGGTATAATCCTATTAACCAATTGTGCGGATATTTTGTGTCCGCTGATCCTACATACATTACTAATCATAATAATGCAAGAGCCTTAATCACACAGGTTGAAAGAGAAGATATATTGGAAGCTATCACCGAAGAATATATTGAAAAAATGTGAGGAATGATAGGTATGGAAAATGAAATTGTTATGGTTTATAAAACGAATGAAAAATATCAAGAGGTAGAAGGATTAGTTAGCTTTTTAGCGTCTTTTGGTATAAACGCTTTGCGTTCTCCTCATTCTGTTATTGGTTCGGCTATGGATTTAGTTAATGGAACGTGTATATTTGTAAATAAGGAACAGGAAGAACAGGCTAGGATGCTTATAGATGAGTATTTTAATAAAAATCCTGAGTTTGTGGATTTACCTAATGAATTAAAAGAATAAAGAATTGGCTGTAAAAAACTCGCAAAGAATTGCATTAATGATAAATGAGTTTTTTACAGCTCTTTTTTAAACGCGAATTATAACGAAATTCATTTAAATTCGACACGTAGTTTCAAGTGTCGTTATTTTTTTGTCGAAATATGGTGTAATAAAATGGTAAAATACCCATTGACTGGTAGAGAAAACAGAGTTAATATATAAGTGTCAAAACACAAGACAGTTGTGAAGGAGTGAGTGATATGCTAGAAGAACTTGGAGAAAGAATTGGTAATGCGGTAGAAGATAATCTTGATGATATAACGCCTACTCAAAAAGAGATTATTCAGTATACTGTGGTACAAACATTGGGGGAATTATTAAAAATAGCGATAATGTTTGCTGTTGTATGGCCGTTTGGAGTTGCTCATTTATTATTAATTGCTATTTTGTCAATGGCTATATATAGAGTTCCATCTGGTGGAGTCCATTCTAAAAGTCATATCGCTTGCTTTGTCACAAGTATGATTTTATTTGGAGGAAATGTAATAGTTTCGTCGTTAGTAAAAGGTCCATATTTAGATATTATATACATATTAATTTTTATGATAAATATTCCTATTATTCATTACTTTGCTCCGGCGGATACTGAGATGAAACCTGTTGTAAGTAAGAAACAAAGGAATATGCTTAGAATAATTTCGTATGTATGTATGACTACTACTATATTAATAGGAAGATTTATAATTACTGATTTGGTTATAAGAAATATATTTATATTCGGAACATTAATTCAAAGTATAACTATGTTACCGTTTATTTATAAGATATTAGGAACAAAATACGGCTATAGAGACGGTATAGTTGTTCCACAAATTTAGATTCTTTTAGAGTGGCGCGTGCTCTAGAGATATATAAAAATAAAGGAGGAATTTTTATGAAAAAAATGTTATGTAAGTTAGTAAACAAGGTGGCAAATGTATACGGAGGAATGACAAGCAATGCTTCATCATTTTTAATAGTTGGACAAGTTAAAACACCTAAATGCTTAATTAAAAAGGATTAATTTATACTTAAATTATATAATTAACTCATAGACTTAAGAGTTTAAATTTAGGTCCTTACAAAAACTTCTCGACCGGTCCTCGAGAAGTTTTTGTATTTTCTTGATGTTGTTGATTTCATTCCACTTTTTTATATACTAATCCATCTTTTAATTCATAAAAAGTTTCAATATTATCTAGTTTTAATATATATCCGTTTTCTACCTTAATTGCGTTAGGATTATTTAGTAAAAATTCTTCTTCAGTTATTTTTAAATCATAATCTAAATTTATAGAATCTTGAATAGAGTTAGACTTAGTAGAGAAAAATTCTTTGGTAGCGTTTTCAGTAATAGCCATACCAAACGAATTTTGATTATAAGAGTCTAATATTTCATCATTTAACTCGACATTTTCTTCATTTATACTACGCAGTGAATAGTTTTCACTGTATAAGTCAATAGAATTTTCATTATCAGCTGTACTATTATTAAATATATTTTTATTATTTACTATATATAGAGAAAGACAAAGGCAAGTAACTATAAATACAGCGGCACAATTTTTTATCCAATAAGGGAGATGATAAACATTACCTTTTAGATATATTTTATTTATTGTTTTTTCTTTTAATTCCTCGGATACCTTAATATTTTTAAGCTTTTTATTAAATTCATTTTTTAATTCTTCTCGTTTCATAATGTTTTCTCACCTCTTTTTAATTTTCTAAAATTATTTTTAATTTTTCTTTAAGTAATTCTCTTGCTCGTTTCATTCGAGTCCTTACCGTAGCCTCCGGAACATTTAGTATTTTAGAAATTTCAGCAGTACTAAAATCTTTATAGTAATAAAGAATTAAAACATCTTTATATTTTAGAGGTAATGTTAAAATTTCATTAAAAATCATACTTGCATTTTCGCTATCTATTATATTATTATCATAGCTTACGTTATCCGAAGTTTCATTAAACTCTTCTAAGGGAACGATTTTTTTTCTCCAAGCACTTTTTATATAATCTTTACAAGTATTTATTGTTATCTTTATAATCCAAGTTTTTTCAGAACTTTTACCGGAAAATGAACTAAGATATTTATTAACTTTAAAAAAAACATCTTGAAATATGTCTTCGGCTGTGCTAGGATTTTGCGTGTACAATGTCGCTATACGAAGGACATCATTTCCGTAAAGTTCAATTAAGCTTGTAAGTTTTTCTTTATTATCCATAATTTCAACTCCTACGGTTAATTATTAGACGAATTAACAATTAATTTTGTTTCAAGTATAGTATGACATATTTTTTTATATTTTT
>CAYZJZ010000029.1:0-12003 GCA_964478905.1 uncultured Eubacteriales bacterium | reverse complement strand
ATTTAAATATCGTAACAAATAATAAAATATTTACGTTTATCTTATTTTAATTTTTTATATCGCTCAGCTTCAGAATAAATACATCCACAATATTTTTGCATATATAATCCCATATCTCGTGCTATTTGTTGACCTTCCCTAAATCCGGGACGAAAATCAATATACAAAAAATCTATATCATATTTCTTTGACATTTCAATGCAAACTTCTTTTAACATATCATGTTTTTGGTAAGGGCTTACAAAAAGAGTCGTCGTAAAAGCGTCAAAGCCTTTTTCTTTAGCAGTTTTAGCAACAATCTCCATACGACTTTCATAACAATATCTACATCTTTCAAGTTCTTTTCCATAAACTCCTCGTGTAAACTTTACAATATCATACTCGTCCACTTCTATCGTCGGAATATTTTCTATTTCCATAAGCTTCTTATAACTTTCATACCTATTTTTATACTCAGTATAAGGATGAATATTAGTATTAAACCAAAAAGAAGTTATATCTATATTTTTACCTTTTAGAACCTTTAGCGGATATGTCGAACACGGTCCGCAACAACTATGTAACAATAATTTCATATTTTTCACCTATTTTACTTTAGAATTAAGATATGCATTAATAAACCCATCAATATCTCCGTCCATAACAGCTTGAACATTTCCAACTTCGTAATCCGTTCTATGGTCTTTAACCATACTATATGGATGGAAAACATATGAACGAATTTGGCTACCCCATGCAATTTCTTTCATATCTCCCTTTATAGCTTCAATTTTATCCAAATGCTCACGTTCTTTAATAGCAAATAATTTAGATTTTAACATCTTCATAGCAGTATCTCTATTTTGAATTTGAGAACGTTCTGTTTGACAAGATACAACTACACCGGTCGGAATATGTGTAATTCTAACCGCCGACTCAGTTTTATTAATATGTTGACCACCTGCTCCACTAGCTCGATACGTATCTACCCTTAAGTCAGCAGGATTAATATCAATATTTATATCATCAGAAATTTCCGGCATAACATCCAGCGAGGCAAAAGACGTATGACGCCTTGCATTAGAATCAAACGGAGATATTCTAACTAACCTATGTACTCCCTTTTCACACGCCAAATATCCGTAAGCGTTTTCGCCCTCTACCATAAATGTTACACTTTTAATTCCGGCATCATCCCCAGGTAAACAGTCAAGTTCTCTCGCCTTATAACCGTTTCTCTCAGCCCATCTTAAATACATTCTATAAAGCATTTCAACCCAGTCTTGAGCCTCAGTTCCGCCAGCTCCAGAATGGAGAGTTAAAATAGCATTATTTTTATCGTAAGGTCCACTAAGTAACGCTTCAAGTCTCATTTTCCCCGCAATTTTATTAAGCCTGAAAATCCCTTTTCCTATTTCTTCAACCAAACTCGCATCATCTTCTTCAATCGCAAGTTCATTTAATGTTTCTAAATCTTCTTCATCAGAAATTAACTTATTATACTTTTCAACAGAAGATTTTAAATTCTTACTTTTTTGAAGTACTTTTTGAGAATTCTCTAAATCATCCCAGAAACCATCTTTAGCAATTTCTTTTTCAAGTTCATCTATAATCTTTTCCTTGCTCGCGATGTCAAAGTGAAACACCCAATTCATTAATAGATTTTTTAAGTTCTTCTAACTGAATTTTATATTCTTCAAATTCTATCATTTTCTCACTCCTCAATTTACAATTCATATACGAATTTTACACTATTTTTAACTGTTTGTAAACCTAAGCATATACAAAAAAGAGGCTAACTAAAAATCAGTTTCGCCTCTTCTTTCATAACTCTAGACAATTTTTACTTCTTTCCCCATAATCCCGAGAAAATTCCTTTATTCTTCTTGCCGTTTCCTGTAAGCTCTCTTGGGATAAAATTAAATAACCTGTAAAACATTAATTTATTTTTCTTTCTTTGAATATAAGCTTCTGTTATATTCTTAGAAGGTACTAAACTTAGTTCATTCGGAATAGACGGTGTAGCATTTTCGATTATTTTCGAAATCTCACTCATCTTAGCTTCTACTTTATTCGTAACAGGCGAAATAATAGTATCAGCAGTAGCTTTTATCATTTTAGGCTTAGAAATTGCATAAGAATAATTCTTACAAGCATTATTATCCCAATTATTACTTCCGTCTCTAAAGCAGAAATTAATAGAATCAGCTTTAGCCATTGGAACTTCAGCTACAAACCCTTCATTAGTCTTAGTCATCTTTATTTCAGTTAAATTATCCCACATCATTCCGAAACCTAAATGGATATATACATCAGCTCCGGAACCCTTCGATAAAGATCCATTATATACTATTTTAGCTGTTTTCCCTTGGTACAAGTCATCAGCACTTATAAAAACATTTCCTTTGCTTCTCATAATTCTAACCTCCACTTATCTTTTGAATATCACTTTTTCTACCCTAGGTATCGTCATTTTTTTTTCAGACTTAACACTTTTTAAAAAAATTCTTAAAAAGGCTATCATTTTTTTATAATTTATTATATAATTCAAAATGTGGATAAGTCCACAGAAATAAACGGAGGATGATACTTATGAAAAAGATTTTTTTACTTCTTATGGTAGTTGTAATACTAACTACGTCTTCTTTTGCGAAAACAACTTTTAGTGATTTGCCGGAAGGACACTGGGCAAAAGGTGCTGTCGAAGAAATGGTTGAACAAGGGATAATTTCCGGTTATACAGATGGAACATTTAAACCTAGTGCTGAGCTTTCTAAAATACATAGTTTATTACTTCTTGCAAGAATTGCCGGATTAAATAATAATACTTCTGCTGCTACTAAGTATGCAAGTACATATGCTTCTACTTTATCGAAGTACTCTACTCAATATAAAACAGATGTTGCATATTTACTTGGAACCGGAGTTTTAAATGAAAGTGACTTGGATTCTTTAATTGCTGACAATGTAGCAAATACCGGCCTTACTCGTGAAGAAATGGCTATGCTGGTTACAAAGGTTCTTGGAAAAGATAAAGAAGCTACGAGTAAATCATTAATTATATTGTCGAATTTTGATGATGCTTCTCAAATTTCAGCTAAAATGAAACCTTATGTTTATTATGTTAGTTCACAAAAATATATGAATGGAGTAGATGAAAATCATTTTGCTCCTAAAATGATTTTAACAAGAGCTCAAGCCGCTTGTGTTTTCCAAAGAATATATAAGTTAGTAGATATTAAGCCAACAGTTACTACTTCTCCTACTCCTACAAATACTCCTCAAGCTACTTCTTTCGTGAATGGTACAATTACACAAATTGATACTTCTGCAAAAAATGTTTGGATAAAAGATAGTAATGGCGATACTGAAAAATACAGCTATGACTCGAAAACTGAGTTCTATGTTAACTCTGCGAAAAAAACATCTTCAGCTATGGCGAAAAAAGCTAGTGTTTCAGCTACTTTATCTAATGGCAATTACATTACCATAATGAACATCTCAAGTGGAGCAAATGTTGAAACTACTACTATTTCCGGTACTATAAGTACATTTAATACATCTAAAAAAACTGTTACAATAAAAAAAGGTTCAAAAACATATACTTATAATTACGATTCTGATACTAAATTTACTCTAAACGGTAAATCTTCAACATATTCTAAAGCGCTTATTAAAAATAAAGACATCGAAGTTACAGTAGAAGATAATACGCTTATTAAAACAGTAAAAGTAACGACTACAAAAAGTATAACAGGAAAAATAACTTCAATTAGTAAGTCTACTGGATATGTTGTTATCGAAGATGAGGATGAAGATGAATATATCCTTATGGATAATTATATAGATGAATACGACGAAGGTGATGAAGACTACTATTACGACGATGATACAGACTTCTTCTATAACGGTTCTTCCTATAAATATTCTAAGATTTCTTCTACTTCTTATCTTTATAAAAAAGGCAATTATATAAAAATTGTTCTAGATGGTGACGATATTACTGAATTATATGTTGCTAACTCTAAATCTAAATTAAATGAGGATGACGACGATGAAGATAGTAGTAAAGAAATAATAGGAAAAATAGTTGATGCGGATGATGACTATGGTTACATTACTATCGAAGACGAGGATGAAGATGAATATATCCTTATGGATAATTACATAGACGAATATGATGAAGATGACGAGGATTACTATTACGACGACGATACAGAGTTCTTCTATAACGGCTCTTCTTATAAATATTCTAAGATTTCTTCTACTTCTTATCTTTATAAAAAAGGTAACTATGTAAAAATTGTTTTAGATGATGAGGATATTACCAAATTATATGTTGCTAACTCTAAATCTAAATTAAATGAAGATGACGATGATAGTTCTTCTTCTAGTAGTATATCTTCAGGATATATTAAAGGATACATTCTAGATATGGACGAAGATGAAATTACTATTGAAGACGAAGATGATGACGAATATACAATTAACATTTCTAGTAACTGTGTAATTATTGAATCTGATTCTACTGATCCGGAAGATGATCTTGAATATTATGATGATTATTATGATGAAATGCTTGAAGAAGAAGACGAAGTTATGATATTTACATATAAAAAATCAGGTAAATATTATACAAGTTTAATAATTTTAGTAGATTAATGGAATAAAGTTTCTTTCATTTGACTATACTTTAATAAAGAAAATTTATGGAGGTTAGTCTTATGGAAGAAACTTTTAATAATTTAACTCATGTTGAGAAAAAGGACAACAGTTTAATAGATTATTTTATAGAAAAATTTTCAAAAACAAAGCCTAATGATTTAGAACTTCAAGAGTTGATAAAGTGTTTAAAAAATGCTCAATTGGAATTTGAAACCGCTGTAAATAATTATGAATTTGCAAATGACCCTGAATTAATTGATTACTATACATACAACATAAAAGCCACTCAAACACGTTACCAATATCTTCTGAAAAAAGCTAAAGAAAAAGGGCTGTAAGGAGGAAAAAAATGAATTCTATCTTAGTTTATATTTTAGCCGTTATCGGCGTTTGCTTAATCGCAAAGCTTCTGTCTGCTCCACTAAAAATTGTTTTTAAACTTTTAGCTAATGCGGTTGTTGGAGCAATAGTTTTAGTTTTAATAAATTTTATTGGTGGCATCTGGGGATTTCATATAGATCTCAACTTTATAACTGCTTTAATTGCCGGAGCCTTAGGAGTTCCCGGTGTAGTTATTTTAGCAATTATTGAATTGCTGTAATACATATAAAAGAGCTGTTAAAAATCATCTATAATTAGCGTAAAGTACTATTCTTTATGAGCTTTGTGATTTTTTACAGCTCTTTTTTTCTTTTACTCAAGCTCTACCAAGATAATTTCCTCCCCTATTCTTCTTATATTTTCCCACGGTATAACGATATCCGAACCGCCACGAAAGAAACATGGGAAAATTCCTTGATTACATCCCGGTACAACAATTGCATTTACAGTTCCTGTACAATAATCTATATCCACATCACACACACATCCAAGTCGCCTTGCATCACAAATATTAATTACTTCCTTATGCCTAAAGTCTATTACTTTGCTCATATGTATCTCCTCCAAAACAAAATAAAATGCAGAGGAAAGCCCCTGCATTATATTATTCAAAACACTATTTTTTAGTTCATATATACCTTCTCATATGCATTAGCGCACTTTTTTCCAGTCTAGAAACTTGAGCTTGAGAAATTCCAATTTCATCCGCAACTTCAATCTGAGTTCTGCCGTCAAAAAATCTTTTCCTTAAAATTAATTTTTCTCTGTCATTTAACTTAGACATTGCCTCATTTATAGCTATATCCGATATCCACTTTTCATCTGTATTTTTCGCATCTCCAACCTGATCCATAACAAACAATGCGTCTCCATCGTCATGATAAACAGGCTCAAACAAAGAAATCGGTTCTTGGATTGCATCTAACGCCATAACCACATCTTCTTTAGGCACTCCCATTTCTTTCGCTATTTCCATTATTGTTGGTTCTTTGTTATTCATACTGGTTAATTTTTCTTTTGCTTGTAGAGCTTTATATGCTGTATCCCTTAATGAACGACTAACTCTAATAGAATTATTATCTCTTAAATACCTTCTTATCTCCCCTATTATCATGGGAACTGCATAAGTAGAAAATGTAACTTCGTGTTTTAAGTCAAAATTATCTATTGCTTTTATAAGTCCAACACAGCCAATTTGAAACAAATCATCAATGTTTTCTCCCCTATTAGTAAAGCGTTGTATAACACTTAAAACCAATCTTAAATTTCCATTCGCAAACTCCTGCCTCGCATCTTTATCTCCTTTACTAATTTTAATCAACAATTCTTTCTTTTTATCATTGTCTAAGACAGGAAGCTTAGTTGTATTAACACCGCATATTTCAACTTTATTAATCAAACCCAAAACCTCCTTTGTAATAATCTATATTAATTATTTCCAAAATGGAGTTTTGGTATACAAAATAGGAAGTTATATTTACTACATCATCTTTGAAATTTCTTTTTTCAACCTTTTTATAATCTTCTTTTCCAACCTGGATATATATGACTGCGAAATTCCGAGCATATCTGCTACCTCTTTTTGTGTCTTCTCATTACCGCTTTTTAATCCAAACCTTAATTCCATTATATTTTTTTCTCTATTGCTTAATTTATCTATTGCACAATTTAGTAGCTTCCTATCAACTTCCCCCTCAAGCTCTTTATTAACCTGATCAGGGTCTCCTCCTAAAATATCGGAAAGCAATAACTCATTTCCGTCCCAATCAACATTTAATGGTTCGTCAATAGAAACTTCATTTCTAATCTTAGTAATTTTTCTTAGATGCATCAAAATTTCATTCTCAATACATCTTGATGCATATGTAGCAAGCTTTATATTTTTATTTGTATCAAAAGTATTAATAGCTTTAATAAGCCCAATAGTCCCTATTGATATTAAATCTTCTATTCCAACGCCTGTATTTTCAAACTTTTTTGCTATATATACAACTAATCGAAGATTTCTCTCAATTAAAACAGGTCGAACATCCTCCCCACATCTTAAACGTTTTAAATAAATTTCTTCCTCGCTTGGTTCAAGCGGTGGCGGTAAGACATCGCTACCCGCAATATAATAAAGACTGTCCTCTGACGTTACGCTAATAATAGGCTCTAAAACCTTCATTACAAGTCTTTTTATATCTACCATAATAAAAACCCCCTTTTTAGTGTATATTAAAATTATACAAACCTAAAAAGGGGAAAATTGTCATAGTAAAGTATTGAAAAAACAATAGTTTCTACAATATTTTTACTCTTCACTTTCTTTTTGTTTAAATCTGACATAGCCCATTTCTTCCCAAATGTTAAAGTCCAAATTCAAACGATATAACAATCTCGGTTTTGCACCTGCTCTGTTTTTATCAACAACAACGGCATAATATCTGGTATTAAACAGCTCGGGTTTCTCAAGTGGCTTATAATCGGTAGATTCTTCTTTATCTGCATATTCATAATTTTGGTATGTAGTATTATTTATTTCCTTTATTAGACATAGGTTATCCAAAACTTCCTTAACCGTACTACTTCCGGAAATATCGTTAATATTCATATTCAACGGCAATGTCGTATTTTCTAAAAGTTGCATAGTAGAACCAACAAACACGCCATACTCTTGAGCAATATTAGATAATACAGTAGCAGTTTTCTTTAGCTCATCTTTATTACCAATATGTTCAATATCTGTTTTTAATGTATCATAGAAAAAGTATTCAATTCCTTCTTTATAGTAGTAGTTGAGTATTATATTTCTAAGATCATCATTACTATGTTCCGCAGTATGTAAAAAATGAATGGCATTTTCGCCTTGCTCATTTAACCAATTCATAGCTTTTACCGTCTTTTGGAATTCACTTGAAACTTCCGCAAGTCTTTTTAAATAGTCATCATTACTTTCATTTTCACCTTTTATAACAAAGCCTTCTTCATCAACTTCAATTCCTTTATCCGGATCCGGCCTATATTTTCTTGTAAGTAATTCAGCTTCCGCCTTTCTTAATACTTGTTTATGCATAGCTTGAATTTCCTTGTTATTTATAACAGTAGTCGCTAGACAAAGTTTCATTTTATCTTCTGTCATTTCGTTTGAAATTATCAAAACTTTTTGTTTTTGGACAAACACCAAATAGCTTACTAAATTCATCAAAAATCTACTTTTACCTGCGTTAGATGGCATAGCAAAAGACATTGTTTCGCCTTTTCTAAGTCCTTTAAAAGTTCTTGTCATTATCTTAAATGGTAAAGAAATACCTGTAGTTAAGTTATTATCACCTTTTAATAAGAAATCTGTTACATCTTTATTCAAAACGACAATGTTAAGTCCACCCATCATACTTGCTTTATTTACACTAAGTTCTATCTCTTTCATAGTCATTTCTTCATAACGTTTGTAGTTCCTTATTTCCGCTACTTTTTGTTGAATTGTAGCGGTTGCAGCATTATCATAACCTTTTTTTAACAAAAATAATTTTCTTAATTTTACATATGCTTCTTCTATTGTATAACCAGACTCCATAGCTACTCTTTTACATTCTTTTATTTGCGAAAAAGTAGCATCAGTAGTCCTAGGGAATGTAAAATTAGCCTTCGCTTCTTCATTAACGTATAATTGTCCTTCTCTAAACAGTACAAGTTTATACATATCGTCAAGCCATGGTACAGAAAACCTGCATTCTGTATGAACAAAGTAAAACGCCGCAATTGCTTTTGGGTTAATATGTAGTAACCCAACATACGCAATTTCTAAATTTTCATCTATAAAATTAGCCGGATATTCCTTCTTTAGAGAGTCATCTCTTTCATAAATACTCAAAAAAATCCACTCCATTCAACCTTCAAACTTCAATTTGAATATCGGATTTTTTTGTTAAAAATTAATGAAATTATTCTTTTTTGCTACTATTCTTTTACCAACACATCTAAAGGATTAATTTGCTTACCGTTTTTCTCTATTTCAAAATGTAAATGCTCCGGCTCATAATACTCAAACGATGATGTATTTCCAATACCACTTATAACTTGTCCTTTTTGAACTATATCTCCAACTTTTACCATATCTTTTGAAGATAAATTCGAATAAATTGTTTTATAATCATTATCATGAGATATAACTATTTCTATACCATTACCGGCTGTTTCGGTAATACTTTCAACTTTGCCTTTTTCTGACGAAACAACAGGAGTGCCCCTTTTTGCTAAAATATCAATTCCGTTATGAACGGTCCACTCTTTTAGAGTCTTTGAATAAATCAGTTCTTCCGGTGAATATCCCATACCAATTTCACCGGTAACAGGGTAAATCAAAGCAAAAGTTTCAACAGGTGCAACAACTTTAACCTCAGGTTTAGACTCTATAATTTCGTTTTTTTCTATGTTTACTTCATTAATTTTCTCAGGAACATTTACCTTTACAATATCTTGTTCGTTAGTTTTAGGTTCACTTGGTAAATTGTCCACAATTAGTTGAATTCCTAAATAAGCGGTTAATGCAATAACCGATATAGTCATAACAACAAATAATACAGTCTTTTTCATAAAAACTACCTCCCTTTTATAAAAGGAGTATTATCAAAATTTACCTGTTTTATTCAAAAGGAGCTATAAAAATTTGTTTATCTTTAATACAAAAATCTTTTTATTAAACGTTGTAAACAAAATGCTTTATGAATTTTGTAAGTTTTTCCTCTATTTTATACTTCAGCAACCTCAGTATTTGGATAATAATATGTTAAAATTTCTTCATAGTTTTTCCCATTTCGAGCCATAGTTTCCGCTCCCCACTGACTCATTCCTACTCCATGACCATAGCCTTTTACTTTAAAAATTATGCTTTTCCCGTTAAGTTCAACATCAAAATTAGCAGAGCGAAGCTCAAATATATTTCTAATTTCTAAGCCTGTTAAAACTGCTTTATCTATTTTTATTTCATTCACCCTATCCCCCTCAGTTCGTGAGAGAATTTTTATTTTGCTTTTCAACGCCTCGGTAGTAACTCGATTTTTTCCTATATAATTATTTACAGCCTGTTTTAATTCTTTATATGTAACTTCTTTTTCACTAAAAAATGTTGACATTATTTTATCTTCATTAGGGCTTTCAACAGATACTAAGTAAGGAATTTCCTTTCCCCAAACATCTTTTGAACTTTCTGTTTTTCCACCACTTGAAGAATGAAAAAATGCTTGTATGGTTTCTCCCATATAATTTATAGTTTTACCTTTTGTTTGGTCTACTGCTAAAGCTACTTTTAAGAAATTATCCGAATAATCATTCTCACGCCAAGCTTGGCAATGAGCAGGATTATCACAAATATGATTATCATTTGCCATTTTAAACCTTGCATAAGTACGTGCTGCTACTGCTTGAGCTTTTAAGGCTTCAATATTAAAATCAGCCGGCATCTCAGCATAAACAACCCCCTTTAAATATTCTTCAAATTCCATCTCTACAATGTCTCCAGATTTACTTCTTAATAGGTAGATTATTTCTTTATTTTCTTCTTCCGGTTTTACATTTGTTAACTTCATTACAACAAAGAAAACTATAATTAATAAAAATATTTTCTTTTTCATTCCCTCTACCTCCGTATATTAGAATATTTTTCTAATATTTTAATTATTCATTTTAATATTAATTTTTTTATAAAAAACTATAAAGTTTTTTTTTAGATTAACGATAATAGGGTTGTAAGAGATGTTAAAGGAGGAAAAAAGATGTCTAAAATAACAGCTAATATTTTTTCAGAGTTTGAAAAAAGCTTATTGAAAAATATGCAAGAACTAGAAATTATGAAAAATCAAAAGGAATATGTTTTAAAGAACATTAATGTTCCATTTAGAAAGTGGTTGTACTCCGGTACTACTGAGACGTGTAAAAATCAAAGACCTTTTTCTATATTAAATGAAGATTTAAACTCGGAAATGTTGGTTGTTCCAAAGCTACACGTTAATTTAAATAAATTGCAAAATACTTTTACTTCAAAATATAACTTATATGAAATTTCAAAGAAAAATCATCCTATCGTTGATGACTGCACAAAGTTATTAAAAACATTATCTAAGAGAATTCCTTGCTCTAAAACTAATACTTTGCTTGGTCAAACTAAGGCTACTTTGTCTGATGATATGTTCTTTGAGGATGGCGAGTATTTAGATTACATTACTAACTTATGTAATTCTATTGGACTTACTGAACGCCATACTAAAAAGACCAGTAGATATGATTCCATAAAGATTTCTGAAACTGGAAAGGAATTCTTAAAGTTATCTAAAGCTGATAAATTTGCAGTTCTCCAAAAGGCTGCTGTAAATTTTGCTTCTTACGAATTAAAGAGCGGATTAATGGAAAAAGCTGAAATGCTTGCGACTTTACTTGAGAGAAACGGTGAGCCTATTAAGTGTTCTGTAAAACTTGATTTCTTCTCGACTGAAAGACTTTCTAAGATTTTGTCTACAAAAAATATAAATCTTGAAGAATATTATGATGAAGTATTTAACGGCCTTGGAATTAATCGTAAGAAATATGTAGATTACTTTAATACTAAGTCAGCTGAAATTGATACTTTGGAGAATGCGTTAGAAGATGAAAAATTATTCCTTTCTATATATGTAATGGATATTCAAAATATGTTTGATACTTATTTCGTTGTTCCATTTGGTTACTACTTTATGAGTTTTGTTCCTACATACTCTGCTGCATTTAATTGCCAATCCACAATTATGGAGATGTTACTGGCTAAAGAAAACAAAAGAATGTGTGAACACTTAAGCTATTCTGTACCAGTTAGTTTAACTGCGACTTCTATCGCGAATGTTAACTAATTTGAATGTTGATTTTTAGAGGATATCTCGAAGTTTGAGATATCCTTTTTGGTATGTCGAAATAGCACAAATATGGTAAAAATATAGGCTTGATTTTTGCATAATGGTTTTATATAAT
>CAYZJZ010000028.1:0-12453 GCA_964478905.1 uncultured Eubacteriales bacterium | reverse complement strand
GCTAAAGCTTCTGAAATCTTTAATTGACCTTTCTCATCTACATCTATAAGCGGTAACCTGCACTTTCCAACATCAAAACCAATTTGGCGAACTGCTTCTTTTACCGGAATTGGATTAGTTTCAAAAAACAAAGTATTAATTAAATCTATCGCCTTTAGCTGTAACTCTCTACTTGTTTCAATGTCGCCATCAAAAAAGCTCTTTACCATAAGGTGAGTATCGTTCGGAATTACATTCGCCGAAACAGATATAACCCCTTTCCCACCTAAAGCAAGTATAGGTAAAACTTGGTCATCATTTCCGGAATAGATATGTAACTCATCGCCACATAATGAAACTATCTCAGCAATTTGTGAAAAATTTCCGCTCGCTTCTTTTATGCCAACGATATTTTCTAACTTTGAAAGTTCATAAGCTGTTTTTGAATTTATATTAAGACCTGTTCTAGACGGCACATTATAAACTATAACAGGAATACCTACTTCGTTTATACATTTATAATGCTCAATAATTCCTCGTTGTGTAGTTTTGTTATAATATGGAGTCACAACCAAAGCCCCGTCCACGCCTAGCTCCTTTGCAACTTTTGTTCTTCTTTCAGCTTCATTTGTATCATTAGATCCAGTTCCGGCAATTACAGTTACACGGCCATTAACATTTTTTACAGTAAAATCTATAACAGATTTCCATTCTTCCGCTGTCATAGTAGAAGGTTCTCCAGTAGTTCCGCAAACAACAATTGCATCAGTTTCATTTTCAATATGAAAGTCAATTAACTCTTTTAGGACATCAAAATTAATTCCGTCATTTGTAAACGGTGTAACAAGTGCAACACCTGAACCGGTAAAAAGTATTTTTTTCATTTTTTACCCTCCTTTTTTATATGCTTATGCTAATAAGGCAAAAATATGATATCCACAAAAATATTTTTATTAAACGAGGTAAAGCAAAGTGTTCTATTAACCTTTTACCGCAAACTGCATATGCAATCCTAAAACTAATTCTATAATCTATTAAGTACAATATGGAAAGTTGTTCCAACACCTTCTTTACTTTCAAACCACATATCTCCATCGAACTTACCTTTAATAGTAGAATAACACATATAAAGTCCTAACCCTGTTCCGTTTTTACCTTTAGAAGTTATCATTTCCTTAAATAACTTATCTTTTACAGTTTCGGCTATTCCGCCTGCAAGGTCAGCTACTTCTATATAAATCTTTTCGCTATCCTCTCTAACTTTAATATCTATATTTCCACCATTTTCTCCATAAGCATCCATTGCATTTATGATTAAATTATCCATAACTTGAACAATAGCACTTATTTCACCCTTTATATGGGTATTTTCACTTATATTTAGGTCTAAATTCAAATTACAATGACGCCTTTTTAACTCATTTTTCATTAAAATTTGGGTCCTTGCGATAAGCTCCTCCGCTGAAAACTCTCCAACAGTAGATGCGTTCATAGAAACGGCTTGTCCTTTTACCGCATCAATAACTTCAGTCATATACGATAAATACGGTCTTATTTTAGTTATCCATTCAGCCATTTCTCCCGCAATTTGATGATGATCCTCTTTAGTAACTTGATTATCTTCAATAGATTCATCATACTCTTTAATTAAGTCTTCAATACCTTCTAAAGCTCCGGAAATAGACATTATCGGAGTTTTTAAGTTATGAGCAATACCTCCGATTAATTGACCTAAAGACGACAAACGCTCCTGTTCAACCAAAATTTCTTGATTTCGTGTCATAGTCTCTATATTGTTCTTTTCTAAGTCCAAGATTTTATTAAAAGCAATAACAAGCTCCCCTATTTCGTCATTAGAAGTAACAGGAAGTTTCTTATTATAATCAATACTTGATTGCTCAGAAAGTTTGAATAAATAGTTTCCTACCATACTAATATCATCAGCTATATCTTTACATAAAAACACAAGTACAAATGCCGATAAAATCAACATAAAAACAATACTTTCAACCAAAATTAATATTATCTCACTTGAAGCTAAATTATACTTTACGCCAACTATATAATTAACATCTTCTATCTCTCTATATATCGCCGTTCCTTGAATATCTGAACCATAATAGTCATATAAATGCCCATCATATTCTTTGCCTAAAACTGTTGCATATTTTACGAAAAAACTACTTAGTGGACTACCTTCATAAAACATTACTTCATCATTTTTTATTATAAATATTTCGTTTTCAATATTAGAAAAAGATATTTTATTTATACTGTCAATTAATTCTTTTTCGCTTTCTAAAGTTGCCGGTATATTTTCACATAATTTAGTTTTTGTTTCCTCAAACCTTATTATACCTTTTTCATATACCAATCTTGCATATCCTAAAAACGCTAAAAACACAGCAATAACTAAAAAAAGCGGAAAAATTTGGAGAAATGTCTTAGTAGATAAATTTAGATTAGATTTTCCTCCACATATTTCAAAATTATTTATTCTACTAAAAAGTTTTTTCATTTTGTTTTTAGTAAAAATATATGCACATATAGAAAGAACTGTGGCAAACAAAAATATTAATACAGTAATCTTTACAATTAACCCTATCTCCGTCTTAGTTATCCATAAAACCGCTGCAATTATTACCGGAATTATACTTATCTCATACAAATATAATCGAAAAGGAAGTCTAAAGCACTTTGTTTTAATTCTTACTATTTTATCTCTATTTTCAGTAATTTTATTCAATCCTTTAATCTCTTTAAACTGAAACCACACAAAAATATCTACAATAACAATAACTGCAAATATAGCTAAAACAAATTGAACAACATAATTCATTCCGGCATCTATCTGAGTTTCAAAATAGCTATTATATGAACCCGGTGCAAAATTTAATAAAGTTGGTAATAGGAAATAAAACACCGTTCCAAGTACAATAATTATAATATTATAAACATTTATAATATCAAGTGCATCAGACTTCTTTTTCACAATTATCACTCTTTTCTTTTGTATTATTTATTCAAAAAATAGCCTATTCCTTTTAAATAATCCACTATTTTCTTTATATATTCAATTTCTATATCCGGCCAAGAAAATCCTAACATTTTAAGATATTCTTCTGTAATATGAGCAGTAGCTTTTACCGGTATATTGTAATCTAAATTTCCTTCGGAGTTTATATCTGTAATTATTCCTCTAAGACTAGCGTTTTCTCCGTCACGTTCAGAAACTTCTTTTATAAATTTATTAAATTCTTCATTACTTACTACACTAATCTCAAAGCCAAGCTCTACCAGCATATCTCTTATTTTTTCGAAATGAGGTTCTTTATAATTCGTTATATGAAAAATTCTAGAATCACACTCATTTGTTCTTGAAATATTAACTACACAATTTGCAGCCATATCAACAGGTGTAAGCTCTACCTCAACGTCATCCATATCTCTAGACACTTTTTTTAGTTCAATTATAGAACGCAATATATTATAAAAAGCATTGTCATTTACATTTCTTTGGAAATATCCGTCTTCATACCTTCCGGTTAAGTTACCCATTCTAAATATAGTTAATTTTAAGCCATTTTTTACTTCATTTAGTAACATATTTTCAGCTATAAATTTAGTTTTAACATACGCATTTTCAGAATAATTTTGACCAACAAATAGGTCTTGCTCTGTGAGTTCTTTAGATTTTATATTATTTCTAACCAAGTAACTTCCGGAAATACCAATAGTAGAAATATGATTAATTTTTATGTTATAGTTTTTCGCAAAAGTCATTACATTTCTTACTCCATCAATATTAATTTTCTCAAATTCAGAATACTTTCCATAATACTTAACCAGAGCAGCAGTATGTATAATATTATCCAACAAATTCCCAAGCATATCATATAACTTAGGCTCTATTCCCAGATTAGGCAAAGTAATATCGCCTTTTACGATTTCAATTCTATTTTCATAGCTAAAATCATTAAAATAGAATTTAAATATTTTTTCAAATCGCTCCTTACACTCTTGACTATCCTTGCCTCTTACTAAACAGTATACTTTTGCATCTGTATTATCTAATAAACTCTTTACTATATGACTACCCAAAAATCCCGTAGGACCGGTAACTAAAACATTTTCCATTTTTCTAAATGTTAACTTATCAGTTTTATTTAAATGAGGAACATTAGCATATTCACAAAATTCATTTTCTTCTTCCTGTTCTTCCTCATTATTTATCTTGTCGCTTAGTTGTCTAATAGTTGGATATTTATAAAAATCTGTTGCCGTAATTTTAAAATTATATTTATATAACTTTGTTAAAGCTTGAATAACTGTCAAAGAATCTCCACCCATATCAAAGAAATTATTATCTATTCCTATATTATCTATCTTTAATACTTCTGAAAAAACTAATTGCAAAGCTTCGTCTGTTTCATTTCTAGGTGAAACAAATGGAATATCATTTTCAATTTCTCTTTGAGGTTCAGGTAATTCTTTCCTATTTATTTTCCCGTTTACTGTAAGTGGCAATTTATCCATAACAACAAAATAAGATGGTACCATATAAACAGGCATAAAATCCTGTAAATGAAGTTTTAACTCTTGAATATTTATCTCTTTTTCACATACTATATAAGCTACTAAATAACTTTTTTCATTTTCATCTTTTCGTGGAACAACAACAGTATCCTCTATTCCATCAAAACTCAAAATGTTTCTTTCAATTTCACCTATTTCTACTCTAAAGCCCCTTACTTTTACTTGATTATCTATTCTTCCTAAATATTCAATATCTCCCTTGGCGTAAAATCTTCCCAAATCACCGGAACGGTATAATCTTTCATTAGCATTATATGGATTTACAACAAATTTTTTATTAGTCAACTCAACTTGATTTAAATAACCTCTGGCAACTCCGCTACCTGAAACACAAATTTCTCCCGGAATTCCAACTGGTAAAAGGTTTAAATTTTTATCCATTATATATGTTTTTAGAGTTGGAATTGGCTTACCTATATTGCTTTTTCCTATTTTTATATCTTCATCTGTTAGCTCCTTAAATGTAACATGCACTGTGGTTTCAGTTATTCCGTACATATTAATAAGTTTACAATTTGGATATTTATCTTTAAAAGGCTTTAATTTGCTTGGATTTAATGCTTCTCCACCAAAGATTACGTACCTTATATCTAGTGAACTATCTTCATACAACAGTTCTTCATTAATAACATTATAAAACATAGCCGGAGTTTGATTAAGTACCGTAACTTTCTCTTTTCTAAGTAGTTTCACAAATTTATTCAAATCTTTTGAAGTTTCTTTAGATATAATTACAAGTTTGCCTCCATATAATAAAGCTCCGTACATTTCCCATACAGAAAAATCAAAACAATACGAATGGAACATTGTCCATATATCTGATTCGTTAAAATCATATTCAAATTTACTATTAAATAATAATCTTACAACATTCCTGTGTTCAAGCATAACTCCTTTAGGATTTCCTGTAGACCCGGACGTGTAAATTATATACAATAAGTCACTTGGTTCGTTTATATTTTCTAAATTATCTTTATTCTCACAAAATACATTCTCATCATCCAAACAAATTACATTTCCATCAAACGGGTTTTTATCCTTTAACGTATTTTCTGTAAGCAGTATTTTAGAATTACAATCGCTAATCATAAACTTTTTCCTGTCACTTGGAAAATCCGGATCAATCGGTAAATAAGCTCCTCCAGCCTTTAAAATAGCCAAAGTTGAAATTATTGTGTTAATAGATTTATACATAATAACTGTAACAATCTCTTGTCGTTTTAACCCCAACTTTCTTAGAGTCCTAGCTAGACTGTTTGCTCTATAATTTAATTCCTTATATGTAATACTTTCTTCTTCAAATTTAACAGCAATATTATCAGGATATTTTTTAGCCATTTCTTCAAACAGTTGATGTATTGTAATTTCTTCATTATAACTAGCTTCTGTATCATTAAAATCATATAAAATTTGATTTTTTTCATCTTCTGAAAGCATCTCAAGTTTAGAAATCAACTTACTTGGATTATCTAAAGCATGCCATAAAATATTTATAATATGTTGATGTAAAAACTCAATTTCTTTATCACAAAACATATGATTTAAGAAATCATAATCTATTATCAATTTACCTTCATTATCTCTATCATTAATGTTGATAATTAAAGACTCTATTTGTTCGCCATTAAAGTTCCACCTTGTAGAATATGGAATTTCTTTCTCCAATACGCCCTTTGTTCCTTTTGCATTTTGGTAATTAAGGACTATATCAAATATCTTATCTGTGGATTTATTAGCACATTGAGCTATTTTTAAGATTTCATCATACGGATATTTTTGGTGTCTTAATACCGACAAAATTTCCTTTGAAATTTGCTTTATAAAAGTGTCGAAATTAGCATCATCTTTAATATCAACTTTAAGCGGCACAGCAGTACTTGCAAACATTCCTATGGTTTCTTTTTCTTTTACACCTGTTCTATTTAACAAAGACGTTCCAAAAATTATATTTTCTTTATTTTTAACTCTGTTTATGTACATCGCAATAGCTCCGACAAATAAAGCATATTCGGAAACTTTATTTTCATCACAAAAAGACAGCATCTTATTTCTTAATTTATCTGGAACTAAAAATGTCTTCCTCGTAGCTTTAGTAAAGCTTTTATCCCCTACATTATCTTTTAGTACCGTTACTTCTTCAAAATCCTTTAATTTTTCTTCCCAATATTGTTTATCGCTAGAATAACGTTTTGAATTAAAATATTCTTCTTCAGCATCTACAAAATCTAAATAAGAAGGCTTTTCATATTCATTAAAATTGCCATAAACTAACTCAGAATATATGTCTTTTACATCGCTTACAAGTTGCATAATACTCCAAGCGTCGCCTATTATATGATTAACTTTTATAAAATATCCTCCTTCATTATCGCTAAATTTAAGCATAATAAATTCGAACAAAAAGTTTTCAGAAGTATCTATCGGTTTTCTACTTTCATACTCTTCCCACCTGTAAAATTCTTCTTTTGTTTTACCGGAAAAATCAACAAATTTCGGTTTATATTCTTGATAATCTTTTACATATTGGTATGGTTCACCATTATCTTCCAAAATTTTCAAACGCATAGCATCATTTTTTGAGACAAAAATATTAATCGCTTTATATAACAATTCAAAATCAACTTTTGCTTTAAATCTTACAGTACCGCAAATATTGGTCATTCCTGAGCCTTTGTATAGCTTTTCCATATACCAAATAGTCTTTTGCGGACGTGATAACAAATACATTTTTTTATCCATTTTCATTGCCTCCTTAGTTTCGATACAAACTACATATTTCCAAGTGTATATTCGTCAATATTTCCATAAAACTTTAACTGTATCTTATTTACTATTGAATCTTATTGTTTTACAAAAGACAATATCTTAATAGTAACGAATCTTAAGCATATATTTATAAAAAAATGTACAAACTAAGAAAAAGGAGATGAGTTATATGGGAAATCCAAATAAAATGCCGGTTCACTGTAGTGTAGATACTTGCACATATTGGAATAATCACTTTTGTACAGCAAAACAACTAGATGTAAATAATATGTCAGGTAAAGCTCATACATCTGACGGAACTTGTTGTGGAACGTTTATATGTAAAGACTAAAAAAGGTGGACCTGAGTCCACCTTTTTTTAATCCATTATTTCGTCATCTTTAACTGTTTTTATGTTTATATCTTTATATCTTGACATACCTGTTCCTGCAGGAATTAATTTACCGATAATAACGTTTTCTTTAAGTCCTACTAATGGATCAACTTTTCCTTTTATAGCTGCATCAGTTAAAACTCTTGTTGTTTCTTGGAATGATGCTGCTGATAAGAAAGATTCAGTAGTTAAAGCCGCTTTAGTAATACCAAGTAATGTTTGTTTTCCGGTAGCCGGTGTTCCGCCTTCAGCTACAACTCTTTCGTTTTCACTTTCAAATTCAAACATATCTACCAAAATTCCAGGTAAGAAGTTTGTATCTCCGGCTTCATCAATTTTAATCTTACGAAGCATTTGACGAACAATTACTTCGATGTGTTTATCATTGATATCAACACCTTGCATTCTATAAACCTTTTGAACTTCACGAAGCATATATAATTGAACTCCGTCAACGCCCTTTATTCTAATAATATCGTGTGGGTTTACAGAACCTTCTGTTAACTCATCTCCGGCTTCAACATAGTCTCCGTCACGAACTTTTAATCTTGAACCGAAAGGAATTAAATATGTCTTTGCATCTCCGTCCGGATCTGTTACTGTAACTTCACGCTTTTTCTTGTTGTCACTTACTGTAACATTACCTTTAATTTCAGTAATAACAGCAAGTCCCTTAGGCTTTCTAGCTTCAAAAATTTCCTCAACACGAGGTAAACCGTGTGTAATATCACCGCCGGCAGCAGCGACACCACCTGTATGGAACGTTCTCATCGTAAGCTGTGTACCAGGCTCACCAATGGATTGAGCAGCAATAATACCAACTGCTTCACCAATATTAATAGGTTTACCTGTTGCCAAGTTAGTACCATAACATTTAGCACAAATACCGTGTCTTGAATGACAAGTAAGTGTTGAACGAATATATACTTTCTTAATTCCTGCTTTCTCAATAGCCTTAGCTTGAGCTTCAGTAATTAATTCTCCATCCTTAACCATAACTTCATTTGTCTCAGGATTTACTACATCACCGATTGCAGTTCTACCAACAAGTCTTTCAGAAAGCGGTTCAATAATTTCCTTACCTTCTGTAACGTCTTCAACCCAAATACCCTTGTCAGTTCCACAATCTTCTTCACGAATAATAACATCTTGGCTGACATCAACAAGACGTCTTGTTAAGTAACCAGAGTCAGCAGTACGAAGAGCTGTATCAGCAAGACCTTTTCTAGATCCGTGAGAAGAAATAAAGTATTCTAGAACATCAAGTCCTTCTTTTAAGTTTGATTTAATAGGAATTTCAACTGTTTTACCTGATGTATCCGCCATAAGTCCACGAATACCGGCAAGTTGTCTAATCTGGTTGACATTACCACGGGCTCCTGAGTGAGCCATCATATAAACCGGATTTAATCTATCTAATCCATCCATCAAGTCTTGTGTAATAACTTTTGTTGTATCTTCCCAAATTGAAATAACAGAATTTCTTCTATCCTCGTTGGAAAGTAATCCTCTTTGATATTGTTTTGTTATGTTTTCTACCTTAGCTTCAGCCTCTTTAATACGTTGTTCTTTTACTCCCGGAATTTGCATATCTGCAACACCAACAGTAATACCACTACGAGTAGAGTACTTATAACCTGTTGCCTTGATTTTATCTACAACATCGGCAGAAATAGTAAAGCCGTATTTTCTAATACACTTATCAATAATTTTTCCTAGTTCTTTCTTTGTAACTAAGAAGTCAACTTCCATTCTAAATTCATTCTCAGGAATACTTCTGTCTACAAATCCGATATCTTGAGGAACAGACTCATTAAATATAATCTTACCCATTGTTGTTTTTTCAACTTTAGATTTCTTAACTCCGTCTATTTCCTTTGTAAATCTTACTAAGATAGGATCTTGTAACTTTATAGCGTTAACTGAATATGCTTCAAACGCTTCATCTTTGTCATAGAAAGCCTTTAGAAGTAATTTCTTATTTCCGTTTTCATCTAGTACAAAGTTTCCGTCAGCATCCTTTGCATATCTTTCGTCTTCCGGAACATCTACTAAGTATGAAGGTACTCTGTCATCATTCATACCTGTTTCATATGTTAAATAGTAGCTACCAAGTACCATATCCTGTGTAGGAACTGTAACCGGTTTACCGTCTTGAGGTTTTAACAAGTTATGAGCAGATAACATTAAATATCTTGTTTCAGCTTGAGCCTCAGCAGATAATGGAAGGTGAATAGCCATCTGGTCACCATCGAAGTCAGCATTAAAAGCTGTACAAACTAATGGATGTAATTTTAAAGCTCTTCCTTCTACTAAAACCGGTTCAAACGCTTGAATACCTAGTCTATGAAGTGTTGGAGCACGGTTTAACATTACAGGATGTTCTTTGATAACTTCTTCTAAGATATCCCATACTTCCGGCTTAACACGTTCTACCATACGTTTTGCACTCTTAATATTATGAGCCATTCCGTTTTCAACTAATCTTTTCATTACAAATGGTTTAAACAATTCAATAGCCATTTCTCTTGGCACACCGCACTGATAAATCTTTAGTTCCGGACCAACAACGATAACAGAACGTCCTGAATAGTCAACACGTTTACCTAGTAAGTTTTGTCTAAAACGACCTTGCTTACCTTTTAATAAGTCAGATAAAGATTTTAGAGGACGGTTTCCAGGGCCTGTAACAGGACGTCCACGTCTACCGTTATCTATTAATGCGTCTACCGCTTCTTGTAACATTCTCTTTTCGTTTCTAACTATAATTTCAGGAGCTCCTAAATCAAGTAATCTCTTTAAACGATTATTTCTGTTTATAACTCTTCTATATAAATCATTTAAATCAGATGTTGCAAATCTTCCACCATCTAGTTGAACCATAGGTCTAAGATCCGGCGGAATAACAGGAACAACGTCTAAAATCATCCATTCAGGACGGTTTCCTGATAATCTAAACGAATCAACAGCTTCAAGTCTTTTTATAATCTTTACTTTCTTTTGACCGCTTGATGCGTTCATTTCTTCTCTTAATTCTTTAGATAAAGACTCTAAGTCTATCTCCTTTAATAATTCACGAATAGCTTCAGCACCAATTCCAACTCTAAATGCATTTGCACCATATTGTTCCTTAGCGTCAGCATATTCTTTTTCAGTTAAAACTTGTTTCTTCATAAGAGCCGTTGCACCTGCATCCATAACGATGTATGAAGCAAAGTACAATACTTTTTCTAATGATCTTGGAGAAAGGTCTAATATAAGTCCCATACGACTTGGAATTCCTTTAAAATACCAAATGTGTGAAACCGGGGCAGCAAGTTCAATATGCCCCATTCTCTCACGTCTAACCTTAGATTTAGTAACCTCAACACCACATCTGTCACATACAATGCCTTTGTATCTTACTCTTTTATATTTTCCGCAATGACATTCCCAGTCTTTTTGAGGTCCAAATATTTTTTCACAGAACAAGCCATCACGTTCAGGCTTTAATGTTCTATAATTAATAGTTTCAGGTTTCTTAACCTCACCTTTTGACCATTCTCTTATTTTTTCCGGTGAAGCAAGACTAATTTTAATACTATCAAAATTATTTAGTTCAAACATTTTTTTACTCCTCTCATAGTGTTTTATTTTACTCTTCATCATCAAAATTGTCTAAATCTTCTCCGCCAAGCTCATCAATAACGTCGCTATCATCAAATTCAAATTCTTCTACATCATCGATTTCGTCGTTTTCTTCATCTTCAAAATCGTCTTCCTCAGCATCTTCGATAATAACATCGTCCATAGGCTCATCATAATGGCGAACAAATTGTAAATCTTCTGTTCCTTCAATGTTAACAGGTAAGTCTTCATCAATTTCTTCTTCAACATATTCTTTTAGAGCAACTTCTTCGTTGTCTTTAGAATATACTTTAACATCTAAGCCTAAGCTTTGTAATTCCTTAACTAATACTCTAAATGATTCAGGGATACCAGCCTCAGGAACATTTTCACCTTTAACGATTGATTCATATGTTTTAACACGTCCAACAACGTCATCAGATTTTACAGTTAAGATTTCTTGAAGTGTATAAGCAGCACCATATGCTTCCAATGCCCAAACTTCCATCTCTCCGAATCTCTGGCCACCAAATTGTGCTTTACCACCTAAAGGTTGTTGTGTAACCAAAGAGTAAGGACCGGTAGAACGTGCATGAATCTTATCATCTACTAAGTGGTGGAGTTTTAACATATACATATATCCGACTGTAACCGGTCTATCAAACGGCTCACCAGTTCTACCATCATACAAAATAGATTTACCGTCTTCATTTAATCCGGCTTGTTTTAATGTTTCCCAAATATCTCCTTCTCTAGCACCGTCAAATACAGGAGTTGCAATCTTAAATCCTAATGCTTTAGCAGCATAACCTAAGTGAACTTCTAATACCTGTCCGATATTCATACGGCTTGGTACGCCTAGAGGGTTTAATACTATTTGTAGAGGAGTTCCATCAGGTAAGAACGGCATATCTTCTTCAGGTAATACTCTTGAAATAACACCTTTATTACCGTGACGTCCTGCCATTTTATCTCCGACAGAAATCTTTCTCTTTTGAGCAATATAAACTCTAACAATCTCGTTTACACCTGGAGTCATTTCGTCGCCGTTTTCTCTTGTGAATATCTTAACATCAACAATAATTCCGGCTTCACCGTGTGGAACTCTTAAAGATGTATCTCTTACTTCTCTT
>CAYZJZ010000027.1:0-12485 GCA_964478905.1 uncultured Eubacteriales bacterium | reverse complement strand
ACAATAGTTAGAAGAAATATAGCTAAGGAGGAATGGGAGAAATATGAATAAAGAATTAAATGATATGATAGAATCCTTTATCAATGGTGAATATGAAGCTGATAAGTTTTGTTATGATTTTGATGAAGAATATTCTAAAGTAAATATTGATGATTTAGAAAAAGAATATATTTATGTATATGATGACATCAATGAAGCCTGTTCTTTATTTGATGACTCTAACACTCACGATAATAGACTATTAAAAGAGAATCAATTTAGAGAAAAGGTAAAAGGATATTATAAAAAAGTAAGCACTAAGTAATTTAGTGCTTTTTTGGTGGAAATGCTACCGGTTATCGACTTAGGTAAAATGATGATTCATTATCGGGGTAGCTAAGCGTGTGTGGGTTTAGGCACGGATAATTATTGATTATTAAGAGGAATGATAGCTACATTCCTTTTTTTAATGCCTTTTTCTATTGTAGGCTGAATAAATAGAAATTTTGTGTGTAGCAATGAGCTGGGGACAATTTATTGTAAATGGCTTGGGGCAAAGGAGGAATAGAAATGGACACAAATAATCAAAAAGGGGCTGTAGTTGATACTAACACTAATACGAATGTTAATAATCAACAACAAACTCCAAACACAGGTGTTGAAACACCTAAAACTTTTGACGAAATGTTAAAAGAAAATAATTATCAAAGTGAATTTGATAAGAAAGTTCAAAAATCTTTAGACACAGCTAGGGCTAAATGGGAAGCGGAAAAAGAAGCTGAAAAAAGTGAAGCTGAAAAACTAGCTAAGATGAAAGAAGATGAAAGAACAGCTTATGAGTTAGAACAAGCTCGTAAAAAACAGGAGGAAGCTGAAGCTAAATTAAATGCTTATGAATTAAAAGAAGAAGCAATTAAGATGGCTAATACTCCTGAAACTCAGGTAGATGTTTCTTTATTGAGTCTTATTGATTTTAGAAACATTAAGGCTGAACAAGTAGAGCCTACTATTAAAAACATAAAGAAAGTGTTTGATAGTGCTGTAGAGAATGAAGTTAATAAGAGATTAAAAGAAACAACTCCTAGAAGCGTTGTTAATCAAAATAACAACGGAACTAAGAAAAGTATCCCAAATGTATTTTAAAAAATAAGAAAAGGAGTGATTAATAATGGATACAAGTAGATTAGGTGCGTTAAGCATTGAATTATTAGGTGAAGAAGCTAAAGACAAATTAGCTGAAGAATATGGAAAGGTAATAGATAACATATCAACTCAAACAGTTGCTGGTTTATATTCTAATAAAGATTTAAGCGGTGACCCAACAAGTGGTAGTGTTGAAGCAAAAAGATTTGCTAATATTCAAGGTCAAAAATATGGAACAGCTAGAGCTGGAGGTAGTGCTCAAAAAATTAAAGCTCAAAATGTAGTTGTTCAAATAAATGATGATATGGAATATTTAGAAGAAGTAGAAGAAAAAGACATAACTATGTATGGTGTTAATGGTTTAATTGAGAAAAGAACTTCTAATCACGAAATGGTTATGGGAATTGATAATGATGTTAAGTTCTTCCAAGCTATGGTAGATGAGGGAACTGAATTTAGTTGTACTGAAACAGCTATTAATAAAATTGTAAGTAAAGCTATTTCTACATTGAAAAAGACTAAAAATAGTTTTGTTAATGGTGTGCCTCTACAACTAATTAAAGTTGGTTTTAGTGAAGACGCTTATAATGATATGAGAGATTATTTAGATGAAACATCTAAATCAAATATCGATACTTCTATCGGTGAAATTGGTAGATTCCACGGAGTAGATGTATTTAGTAGCGTAAATATTCCTGAGGGAGTAGATTTCATCGTATTTATTGATGGTGCTGTAGCACAACCAAAACACCCTGTTATCTATAATCCAGCACAAATTGGTTTATCTAAAGCTATTGGATTCGGTATGTTCGTAGATATGGGAACTAAATGTGTTACACCTGACTTAGTATTAGTTAAAAAAACAGCTTAATATAAGTTAGGTATTATTTTAAATAAAAAGAAAATGGAGGAAAAATTATGAAAAGTTTTAAAAATAAACTAACAGGAGTTATCTTAACTCCAAAAAATAAATGGGTAGAGGAACAATTAGAAGCTAATAAGTCTTTTGAAGTAGTAGGGGCTAAAGCTTCTAATGAATCTACTGAGAAAGCTATTAAAGACTATACTAAAAAGGAATTAGTAGCTTATTTAACTGAATTAGGAATTGAATGTAATGAAGATATGAAAAAAGATGAATTACTTTCTTTAATTCCTGATGAAGATGAAGAATAATTAAATAGAATTGGAGGGCGGTAGAATGAAAGAAAAGATTATAGCTGATTTAGGCGTAAACTTTAAAAACGGAGATGATAGTATAATAGAGAATTATATCGAGCTCTATTCTTCTATTGCCTCTGATAATTCTAATCGTAAAATTGATGATAAAAAGTTATATCCATATATTTACACAGCTGTTAAAGAAGCTTATTTAAGACGAGGTGACGAGGGTAGCTCTAGCTCAACTGAGGGGAGTCTATCTACAACTTATGTTGACATTGAAGAAAAGTTAGCAAAAGATGTAAGAAAAGTAAGGGTAGTTAAATGAAGATAAAGAATTTAAAACCTTTATATATTTATTTACCTGAAAAGAAACGAGTTAGTGGAGAATATGACACAACTTGGTTTTATAAAGATAAAGAATGGTTAAATCCTCAGCAAGATTTAGATGAATTAAATCGAAATAGTGCTGGTGTGATAGACTATGAAATTATCAAACTTCGTATTGATAAAGATGTAAACATCAATAAAGGTGATGGTATTTCTTTTAGTGAGTTGACAATAGATGAACAAACAAAGAAAGTTGTTAATGGTAAGCCTAGTTATATTGTAGAGAATAAATCAACAATAGGAAAAACAACTTTATTTACTTTAAAAACTAACACCGGAGAATAGATATGTTTAAGATTGAATGGGAAAAGAAAAGTTTAGATAGTTTTGAAAAGAAAATGGCTAAACTAATAAAAGAACTTCCTAATCGAACTAAGTTAGGTTTAGAAGATTCTTTAAAAAATACTCAGGAGAAAGCTTTAAAAAACAAGCGTGGCTCTAAAGATGAGAAACTTATTCCTATTGAAGTTATAGATTTTAATAAGAATCAAGTAGTCGGTAGGGTATATACTAACAAAGATTTATTTTCTTATGCTCCATTTTTGGAATATGGAACAGGAACACAGGCTGAATTACCACATATAGGTAAAACTAAAACTTTTATTCAAAGTGGATTTAGGTATTGGTTTTTGCCTGTTGATAAGGTAGATAAAAAGTTTAGTCCTGAAAGAGTAATAAATATAAAAGGTGAATTATACTATATTATGTTTGCTACTCAGCCATATCCATTTATGCGTCCAGCTTCGGCTTCCTCTCGTCAGGAATCCGCTGACCTAATAAATGAGAGAATAGGAAAACTAATAACGGAGGTATTAAAATGATTGAGTTTAAAGTAAAGGACTTCTATGATTTAGTTGTTAGATTATTAGAAGAAATAATAAGTGAAGTTGTAGCTGAAAATCCTAATGCTGAGAGTGTATTTCCGTGTCTAGTAGTTCAATCTCCTGTGAGATATGATGAAAAGACCGGAGAAACAATACCTATATTATCTAGGTTTACAATCACTATTGAAGCGTGGACTAAAAAGAAAACAAATAGTATGTCTTTAATTGATGAAGCTGATAGTAAATTAAGAGGATATAATTTTACAAGAATTGGAACACCTATAGACCTATATGACGAAATAACAAAATGTTATCGTTATGGCGGTAATTATGAGGTGTTTTATAATGCTATGACAAATAGCTTAGAGAGAGTTAAATAATAATAAAAAAAGGAGGAATTTATTATGACACCTAAAACAGGTACTTTAACTAAAATTTATATGAGTGAAAAGGAATTTCCTACAGAAGAAGATTTAGATTTAATAATGTACACTGAGGAAATCCCAGCTGTTGAAGACCCAGCTGAAGCTGTGACATATCAAACAACTGATATGGACGGAGAAGAACAAAGTAAAGGAAGTAAGAAAGCTACTACTCCAGCTATTCCTGTGTTGTATAAACAAGACCAACACACTAAATTAAAAGCTGTAGCTGATAGTAATGAAAGTAGATATTTCTTTATTCGTTATCCTGAAACAACTTGTGCTGAGGGAAGTCAACCATTAGTTAAATCTTTCTCAGCTCAAATGGATTTAACAGGAGATACTATTACAGCGGGAGATATTATTAAAGATACTTTAACACTTTATAGAAACTCAGCTGTTAAAGAAACTTTAGGATTACCAACTGAATAATAGGAGGTTAACTAATGAAAAAATTTAAGGAAATTAAAACAGGAAATATTTGGTATATCTCTAATAAGGAACATATCAAACATTTCCTTAAAAATCCTAGATTTGAAGAAGTTGTTGAAAAATCTAAGAAAGAAAGTAAGAAAAGTAAGGAATCTAAAATAACTGAAGAAGTTATTGAAGAAACTACTGAATAATAAAAAGGAAAGAGGTTTTATTTAAAATGATTTTAATTGTAAAAGAGAAAGAATATTCTTTCACAGCAACTATGAGAAAAATAGTTGCAATTAATAAAAAGCATAAGGTTAAAAATTTAAGGGACGCTTTTTTTAGAGCTCTAAACAATGTTGATTTTGAATTTTTAGCTGAAATACTAATGTCTTTAGCTGATGAAGAAACTAAAAAAGTCTTAAATGGAGATGTTAATAGGGTTTATGAAATCGTTGAAGATTGGGTTAATGAAAACGGAAAAGACTATGAAGCTGTCTATCAGTTAATAGCTGAGGAGATAAATGATAAAAGTTTTTTCGGGAAGAAGATGACGGAGGAAGAACTAAAGGGTCAAATGAACAACCCACTAGCCAACTTCGACATCAACCAAGTAATTTCCAACACAGCGGAAAAAGTGATGGGAGAAGTAGTAGCCGAGGAGTTCAAAGGATACAAAGGCTAGATTATATAGATGTTATATATGATTTAGAGCCTTTAGCTTATCGTTTTGGAATGAAACCTCACGAGTTTTGGGATTCTACTTATAGAGAAGTTAAACTATATGTGGAATCTCGTTCTCTCCAATGTGAGTTTGAAATAAAACAAAACATAAGATTAGCTGAAAATCTAGGTAATAAATTAGTCAATGCTGGGCTTACCGCTAAGAATCCTAAAAATGTTAGTTTAATTAAAGACATTTATCCGGAATTATTTAAGGAAGAACTAGAAAAAGCTAATGTATATACTAGAAAAGCTAGTGAGGGAGAGGATTTAATAAATCTAATGTTAGATTTAACTGAGGAGTTGAAACAAGAAACGAAGAAAGAGGAATAATAAGGAATCACTAAAAGAAATGGTGGTGAGGACTTATTACAATAGAAGAATTAGAAATAGTCATTAGAGCTAATATTACTGACGCTATAGACGGAATCAAGAAAATAACTGATGAAGTAAAAAACGCTGTAAGTAAAAGTGTAGAGCCAATGAAACAAATGACTAATCAGGCAAAAGCTATGGCTAGTAATAGTGCTTCGAGCGTTGCTCAAATGAAGTCACAAATGAAAAGTTATGGTAAGGCTGTAGTTGACACATCAAAACAACAAGAGTATTTAAAATCAAAAATACAAGAGTTGGAATATCAATTACATCAGGCTGACTTAGGATTTGAAGTTGGTGACACAATGAAAATTGAAGCTGATATTGAAAAACTTAATAATCGATTAGTTAAGCTACAGGGTCAAAGTAAAAACACAGGAAAAGAGATGAACGGAGCTTTTGGTAAAATAAAAGCCTCAGTAAAAAACGCTATCTCTAATATGTCCGGATTTGGTAAGAAATTCAAAGAAATTATATCAAGTTCAAAAAATATGGGTAAAAGTTTGACCGGAGCTTTTAATAATGGTATTAAGTCTATTAAGAAATTTGCTTTATCCTTATTAAGTGTCCGTACAGCGTTTAGTATGATTAGTAGGGCTATGCAATCATATTTAAGTTTTGATACTCAATTATCTAATTCTATTCAAAATTGTTGGAATGTATTAGGAAGTCTATTAGCACCAATACTAGAATACTTAGTGTCATTATTTACTAAATTAGTAAGTTATGTAAACGCTTTTGTTAAAGCCCTTACGGGTGTTGATTTAGTAGCTAGAGCAAATGCTAAAGCTATTGATAAACAAACAAAATCGACTAAGAAAATGAGTGAAGCTCAATCTAGTTTAGATGAATTTCATACTATTAATAAAGATTCTTCGGGTGATGAAAATAATTCTATTTCCGTTGGTGAAGTAGATACAAGTAAATTAGATGTTTTATTTAGTTGGATAGATAAAGCTAAACAATTACTTTTAACTTTATTTGACCCAATAAAACAAGCTTGGGATAACAAAGGTCAAGCTGTTATAGATAGTTTTAAAAATGCACTTAGCGGAATAGGAAATCTAGGAACAAGTGTATTTGGCTCTATGATGTCAGTTTGGACTAATGGAACAGGTCAAGTGATAATAGAAAATATGTTAGTTCAATGGACTAATATTTTTAATATCATTGGAGCTATAACTCAGGCTTTATCTAATGCTTGGAACACCGCTGGAAATGGAACAGCAATTATTCAATCTTTAGCAAATATATTTATTTCGATTCAAGACTTATGTAATAGTATTTTAAACTCGTTATTGAGTTGGTTTATTAGTGACGGATTCCAACAAGCGTTAAATGTTGTTATGACTATAATAACTAATTTATTTGGTTATGTTCAACAAATAATAGCTTGGGTAGTCACTATGTACGAAACTTACTTAGCACCTGTAGTTGATAAAATATTAAATTGTATCTCAAATATAATAATTGCTATTGGGTCAATTTGGAACTTCTTAAGTCCTATGATTGAATCAATCCTAAATGTAATTATGAATATTTTAGAGCCAGCTATAGCCGGCTTATGTGGATTTATCGGTGGTATTGTTGACGCCTTAAGTGGTATTATGACATTTATCACAGGAGTTTTCACAGGAGATTGGAAAAAGGCTTGGAATGGAATAAAGGACTTTATAAAGGGAATAATTAATGCTCTAGGCTCATTATTCTCAGGATTATGGAACACGATTAAGAATGGTGGAAAGAAAGCGTGGGAGGGTATAAAAGCTATCTTCTCATCAGTAGCCTCATTCTTTAAGAATGTATTTAGTAAAGCTTGGAATGGTGTAAAAAATATCTTCTCGGCTGGAGGTAAAGTATTTAGTGGAATTAAAGATGGTATAGCTAACGCATTTAAGAAAGTTGTTAATACTTTAATAGCTGGAATAAATAAAGTTGTGTCTATTCCATTTAATGCTATTAATACAGCCTTAAGGACAGTTAGAGATATTTCATTCTTAGGAATAGAGCCATTTAAAGGACTTATTAAATTAATAAGTGTACCACAAATACCTAGTTTGGCAACCGGTGGTGTTTTAAGTCAAGAAACATTAGTAAGAGTTGCTGAATATAATAATGCTAGAACTAATCCCGAAATTGTATCTCCAAAAGATATGATGAAAGAAACATTTAAAGAAGCTATTGAAGAATCAGGAATGAACAATATATCATCTCAAAAGGTAGAAGTAGAAGTCACAGGAGAAACTAAAATAGATGGTGACGACATCGTTATTGTTTATGATAAAGCTAAAAATAATAAAGGGTATAATGGTGGTAAAAATCCATCGTTTGCTTATTAGGGAGGGATAAAAAGTGAAAAATAATTCAAGTCCATTATTTCTATTCAATGGGGAATCTTTACCGAGTAATCCCTCAATAGGATATTTAGAGGAAAATGAGCAATTAGTAGAGGGTACGAGAAATACCAATGGAAAAACTATTGCTCAACCTGTAAATAGACGAATTAATAAATTTAGTAATTTAGTTTTTCCTAAGCTATCTTTAGAAGATGTACATTGGCTGAAAGAAAAAGTAGCTAATTTTGAAGTGCTTTTAACTTATTATGATAGTGAGGAGTTAGATGTAATAGTGCGTAGATTTTATTTTGGAAATCTAAGTGCTACACCTAGCAAATGGGATAATAGCTTTAAACCTGTTCAAAAACCAATCGAATATAAAGATGTTAAAGTTAACATTATAGATATGGGGTATTAGTATATGGCAAGCGTAGAAATGATAAAACAACTTAAAAAACCTAAGAGAAATCTTGTGTTTTTGAAAGTTAATTTTGATATTGTTGACCCTGAAACTAATCCTGATTTATCAACTAATACTGAAGAAATATTTAGTAATCTTAATAATATAAAAGAGGCAACTATACCTCAAACTAAAAATTATGCAACACTAGAAAAAAACTTTTGGCTTCTTAATGGAAGTCAGCCAATATATGGTAGTGAAGAATTAGAACAAACTTATATAAGTGAGTTTATGAGTGATGAAAATTGTCAGTTTGAAAAAAACGCCTGTATTATACTTCATTCTAGCGTCTATTTGACGACTTTAGGATTGAGTATGATATTTGATAGTATTAACGAGAATTACGCTAGAAAGCTTAATGTAAAAGCTTATAGAGATGATGTTCTTATAATGGATAAAGATTATACTTTAGATAGTTATAAGGATAGATTAATATTTGCTGATAATGAGGAATTAGTAAGATGGAATCGAATTGAAATATATTTTGTTGAATCTAGCTTACCTTATCGAAGAATAAGAGTAAATCAATTACTATTCGGTATTATGGAAACTTATACTGATGATAATATTTTAAGTGCTGAGAGTAAAGAAAAGACTACTATGATAAACTCAGAGCTTCCAACACATACTTTTAAATTTACCATAGATAATATGAATAAATTATTTAATCCTGATAATCCGGAGGGGTGGTATAGATATATACTACAACAACAGCCTATTAGCTACGAATGGGGTTATGAATTAGATGATGGAACTATTGAATGGGTACTAGGTGGAAAAATGTTGTTGACAGGGTCAGTTGATGTTGGAGAAAATCAAGTCACATTTAGCACTACTACATTAATTAATTATTTAACTAAGGTTTATAAAAAAGGTGTATATAATGCTAATGGTAGAAGTCTTTATGATTTGGCTGTAGACGTATTAAATGACAATGGAATTGATAGTAGCCAATATAATTTATGGGAGGGATTGAAAGAGTTAAAAACTGACGCTCCTTTACCTAAATTAGAGGCTAGACAATTATTGCAAATAATCTCTACAACAGGAAATTGTATTTTTTATACTGATAGAGAAGATATAATTAATATCCAACCTTTCGAGTATGTTTTAAATACTGATGGAATGGATTATGACTTTATTACAAGTAAACCGGTGGTAAATGTACAAAGTGAATTATATAACTCAATCGTATATATAAATCACTATTCTATAGAATCGGCTGTTAGTGAATTATTTAAAAATGAATCATTAGAAATAAGCGGTAATACTACAATAGAAGTTGAGTATGATTTAGCAACTAATATAGAAGCTACTATAACAGGTGGAACTATATTAAATGCTACTTATTATGGAAGATATGCAATACTAGAAATAACTAATAATAGTGATGAGCTTGTATCTTTAATTATTACAGGTAATAAAATAGGTGTTAGTCAAACAATAGATTCTAAACAATATAATGCTGATGGAGAAGACATCGAATATAAGAATGACTTAGTCACTCAAATGGTAGAAAGCTCTAAAAGTATTAAATTAAAAGAATTTATCGGTAATTGGTATAATAATCGAAACATTTACTCTTTCAATAATAGAGGAGATATTTTGAAAGATACTAGAGAAATACTACCTATAGAAACTGACTTTAGTAGCAAGTTAATTGGATATTTAGTAGAAAATAATATCAATTATAATGGTGCTTGGAGCGGTAGTAGTGTAGTTATAAAAGTAGGTGATGAAAATGTGGATACAACCAATTTATGATAGAACTCAGGCTGATGTAGATACAATTAGATTAGACCCAACTAATGCTAATACTAAAGGTGCTTATAATTATGAAGATTTGAATAGAATAGAAAATAATTGTGAATATGTAATGAATCTACTAAATAATAGTGGATTGTTTTATATTCCGGTAGAAATTAGTGTAAAAACTGATTGGAATGTAAAAGACATACCTCATATTAAAGAAATAAATAGAATTAGAAATAATATTATAACTTTAATGAATGGTATGAATTTAGGTGAAGAATATAAAGAGATAGAGTTTAGTAATACGATGGATTATGTAAAGGCAAATATCTTAGAAAAAGACCTAGATTTAATAAAATATATTATTGAATCTTGTGTTAGAGAATTAAGAAAATGTCACACTTTCTATTGTGGAGCTAATGGTATTGGATTATATGCTAAACCTGATAATGTAGAGCCTACGGGCTTTGTAAAAATAAAACAATATGCGGGATTGATATATTGTGGAGAGGAGTTTAATTTATGAAACAATATAAGAAAACAACTTGGTTAGATAGAATAGTCCAATATGCTAATAGGTATAAAGACCAAAACGGGAATGTGTTAGAATTAACACAAGACCCGGGGGAAGTTGCTCAAGATGGAACGCTTGTTGAAGCTGAAGTGATGAATAATATTGAAGATGGTATTGAATTTTTGTATAAAGTTCGTACTTTTAGCTATCAAGAAACACTTTTAGCTACTGAATGGACTAAAAATGATGATACAGGATACTATGAATATGATATAATTAATAGTGACATCACAGCTGAAACTATTGTTGATGGAATTTTAGATATTGAAAATCAATGTAAACTAAATTCTTCTTATACTAATTCTTATGACGGAGGCTTTAAGGTAATAACAACTGAAGCTCCTAATGAAGATATTGAAATTACTTTTAAATATTCATTGATGAATATAGTAGAGGAGGAAGAATAATGGTTGGAAGTATTAATACAGGAAATAAGAATGTAGATAATATTGTCAAAGTTTATGGTGTTAAGAGGTCATTGACTACTTCATCATCAGCTTGGGAAAGAATCAGGGACGCTGTTGGACTTGTAGCAAATGCTCAAGTAGGAACAACAGCTGTTCAAAATGATTTTGATAATATATATCCGTGGAGTGATATTATATCTTATAACTATGATGTGACCGCTAAACAAGTGACGGCGTATTATGGTGACCCAACTTTTAAATTCGATGGAACAAATGGTGAAGTATTAACCAAGATTCCTGAATTTTATTGGAGAAGATATAGAGATAGTTCTTACGAATATATCTTAATTTCAAAACATAAATTGGCTGGATTTGTTAAAAGTGAGGAGTTCTCGGTTGGTAGATATACTATGTCGGGTGATAGCTCAAGAGTTTATAGTAGAAGTGGATATGCTCCACTTGTTAGTAAGACTATAACTGATTTTAGAACTTATGCAAGAAATTTAGGTGCGGGATTCGGTCAAATGGATTGGCACTACTTTATCTTACAAATGTTATATTTAGTTGAGTATGCTGATTATAACTCTCAAGCTAAAATAGGCTTAGGATATACTAATGGCTCTCACACAGCTCCTACAAATAGCGGAGGTTGTGACGCTTTAGGAATGAAGTCAGGAAGTAGGGACGGAACTGACAACACATCTATTATCTATAGAGGAATAGAAGATATATTCGGTAATTTGTGGCAATTTGTTGATGGAATAAATATTAGAGATTATAAAGCTTATATTTGTTATGATTCTAATAAATATGCTGTTGATACATTTAGCGGAAGTTATAAAGCTTTAGGTTATACTAATGCTTCCGTTAATGGTTATGCTTCTAAATTAGGATATGATTCGGCTAATCCTTTAATATCTTTTACTACTGAAGCTGTAGGAGATAGTAGCACTAATATGAGTGATTATTACTATCAAAATTCCGGAGATAGAATAGCTCTTGTCGGCGGTCGTTGGCTCGATGGGAGTTATTGTGGCTTGTGGTGTTGGACTATGTATAGTACTTCGTCTTTTGCGTATGACTACTGCGGTGCTCGACTTCTTAAAACCAGCTAGTGGGGGTTTGGGGGCGACCAGCCTCCCATAAAAGACAATCGACCTTAGTCGATTATAAAATAAAATTACCTTATAGGGAATGATGTGTAGTTGAGCACTTTTCTAGCTGACAAGTTTTCTTGTCGGCGGTGAGCGTGCTGATGGTACGAAAGCGGGTATGTGGTTTTGGAATCTCTACAATGCTTCGTCTAATTCGTGGACTCACATCGGTGCTCGACTTCTTATAAGGGATTTGATGTGTTTTGTATCGGGTTAGTCCTTTTCTCGAGGGTTGTTGCTCTTGTCGGCGGTAATTATGCTAATAGTGTGAAAGCTGGCTTGTGGTATTGGAACTTAAACGAGGCTTCGTCTAATTCGTGGACTAACATCGGTGCTCGACTACTTAATTTGGGACTTGGTGTGTTTGAGTG
>CAYZJZ010000026.1:0-12850 GCA_964478905.1 uncultured Eubacteriales bacterium | reverse complement strand
TTCATAAAATCATACCACTAAATAATTCTACACAAAAAAAATAGAATATACAAGTCATTTTTATTATAAATTTTACAAATTGGAAATTTTTAAATATATAATTATATTGCTGAAAAAATAATTTATAAAACTTTTTGACCTTTTTTTGTTTTAAATCGTCTAATATGTGTAAAAGCTTTTATGAATAGTAAGGGGGAAGTACATTGCGTGAACTGTTCGAACAGGAATACAAGAAAATCGAAAAATCATTGTTTTTAGTTGCAATTGGGTATTTACACAATACGGAAGACGCGAAGGACTGTGTACAAGAAGCTGTTTTATCAGCATTTAAATCATTTAATAAATTAAAAAACATAGCTTTTTTCAAAACGTGGCTTACTCGTATTGTAATAAATAAAAGCAAAGACTTTTTAAAAAAACAAAGATATAGTGAAGAATTTTCAGATGAGCTGGAAGCATTTTACGATATGCCAATAGAGGAATTAGAGGTAGTAGAAGCAATGTGTAAATTAAGTCCTAAGCAATCTATATACATAACTCTTTGTTTTTACAATGATATGACATATAAAGAAATGGCTGAAACATTAAAATTACCGCTGTCGACGGTAAAATACAGAACAAAAAATGCATTGTTGGAATTAAAAAGAATTTTGGAAGGAGATGTTTTGAGATGAAAATGGATGAATTTGAAAACAGAATTCGCAAACATGCAAAAATTGCAAAAACTTCCATAGCACCTCCTTTTAATATTGAAATGGAGGAATTAAGTATGGAAAGTAAAAATTTTAGTATGAGAAAAGCTGCGGTTGCGTTACTTATAGGAATTTGCGTAATTGGAACAGGTGCTTTTGCTATGCATAGCTTTTTGAATGCAAAACAAGTTGCAAATGAATTTGGAGATACTAAACTATCTGAATACTTTGATGAAAGTGGAATTATTTCTGAGACAAAAACAGACGGAAAATACAAAGCTACAATACTTGGAATTGCGAGTGGTGAACGTATTAGTAATTTTAAATCGTCTATATGGGATGTTTATCCTGATAGGACTTATGTAGCTGTTGCCATTGAAAAGACAGATGGAACAGCAATGACTTATGAGGATGAAATTATGGTTACTCCTTTAATTGAAGGATTGAGTCCTTGGCAATATAATATAGTTACCATGCATGGCGGATATTCTGCTAAAGTTATAGACGGAATTTTATATAGAATAATTGAATGTGACAGTTTAGAATATTTTGCTGATAGAAATATTTATATTGGAGTTGTAGATAAAACATTTTTAACTAATGAGCATTATACCTTTGAAGAAAGTACAGGTGGTATTTTTGAAAATGGAAATTACAAAGGAACAAATATGTTATTTAACTTAAAACTTGATAGTAAAAAGGCTGATCCGAAGAAAGCAGAAGAGTATATAAAGTCGTTTGAAGCAGAGGATAACTTAGACGAAGAAATAGAGTCAATAGATACTGAAGAATTTAAAATATTTGATCAAGACGGAGAAATCAAAATTGAAAAGATAGATTAAAAAATAAAGGGAGCTGTAAAAAACTCGAAAATTTAATAAAACATTGTGAAAAGTGATTTTTGTTCACCTTGGTAATGTTTTATATCAATAAAAAGCGAGTTTTTTACAGCTATTTTTTTTAAGAAACGGAACTAGGAAATTGAAAATTGTATGAAATTAACCAATTTAGGAAGGAATTTGTTAAATTGCGGAGAAAACAATAAATGTCGATATTTTACTTATTTATAGCCTGTTTCGACAAAGGATAACTTCTTACTCAAAGAGAATTATGGCTTTGGGAGGAGGAGGAAAATGGTAAGTATAGATTTTATAAATGAAAGTAAGACAATAATTGTAAAAATAAATGAAGAAATAGATCATCATACTTGCGAAAAAATAAGGGACAAGTTAGATTTGGCAATTGAATTTAGAGGCGCTAGAAGGCTTATTTTTGATTTCGACGGAGTTAATTTTATGGATAGTTCCGGCTTAGGACTTATTATGGGAAGGTACAAGTCGATTACTAAAAAAGGTGGAAGCGTTAGTGTGGTAAAATTAAAACCGACTGTAAGGAAAATTTTTCAGATGTCAGGGATATTTAAGATATTAGATGAATATGAAAACACAGAAATTGCATTAAAAAAGATGAAAGTGAGGGTATAGAATGGGATACGATAATATGATGAAAATAGAATTTTTAAGCAAGTCTGCTAATGAGGGCTTTGCCAGAGTTGCAGTTGCCTCGTTTGTTTCTCAATTAGATCCGACGATAGAAGAATTATCGGAAATAAAAACAGCTGTATCGGAAGCGGTTACTAATTCAATTGTACATGCATATGATAATGAACTTGGAATGATAAGTGTGTCGGCTCAAATAAAAGATGATACAGTAACAATTCAAGTAAAAGACAAAGGCAAAGGAATAATAGACATAGATAAGGCTAAAGAACCGCTCTATACTACGAAACCTGATTTAGAGCGCTCGGGAATGGGATTTACCATTATGGAAAGCTTTATGGACAACTTGGTAGTAAAGTCTGAAATTTCCAAGGGAACTAGCGTTACTATGAGTAAAAAAATAAGTAGGAATATACAGAGTTTAGTACATAAAGAAAAAGAGAGAGTTATGTAATAATAACTCGATGTAGAAATATTAAGGAATGTGGTGCGGAACTTGTTTCGCTGTTTACTAAAGAGAAAGGGATAAATATGGAATTTACAAATGAAGAATTAATTTTAAAAGCGCAAAATAATTCAAGAGAAGCTATGGATTTATTAGTAGAAAAGAATTCTGGGCTTGTTTGGAGTATTGTAAAGAGATTTACAAATAGAGGTTATGATAAAGAAGATTTATACCAAATAGGTTGTATAGGTCTTATAAAGGCTATACGTAAATTTGATGTTTCTTTTAATACTCAATTTTCAACATACGCAGTCCCACTTATTATGGGGGAGATAAGAAGATTTTTGAGAGATGATGGATTAGTTAAAGTAAGTCGCTCATTAAAAGAAACTGCCGGAAAAATAAGACTTGCAATAGATTTTTTCTTTTCAAAAAATGGGGAAGATCCGACCATTGCTGAATTATCTGAACGTCTTAAAATTTCAGAAGATGAAATTGTTATGGCGCTTGAAACAATGCGACCGACCGAATCGTTAAATGCGCTTGTTAATGAGAATGACAAAAACCCTATTTATTTAATTGATAAACTTTGTACTGATATTGAGCAAAGTGATAAGGACTTTGAGAAAATTGTGTTAAAGCAATTGGTATCAGAATTAAAGCCTAAAGAGCAACAACTCATAACTATGAGATATTTTAAAGGTGCAACCCAAACAAAAGTAGCTGATATGTTAGGAATTTCTCAAGTCCAAGTATCTAGAATGGAGAAAAAAATATTAGAGAATATGCGAACTAAAATGGTAGAATAAAAGGAGCTTTATAGCTCCTTTTATAGAATTTCTTTTGCTTTTTTATAAATTTCTTCATGTATGTCTTCAATTGTTCTTAAAATTTCATTTTCTGTGCAATCGATTTCATCCCAATTATATTTGTTAATTAAATAACATGCGTTATTATATGCTTTATTTAAGTAATCTTGATTTGATTCGTGTATATCCTTTGTTTTTTCATGAGAAAATTTGTTTGCACGATTCTTTATTAGCATCTGGCTAACTTTAGGCGGAATATTTAAGAAAAAAACTTTGTCAGGTTTTGGTATCCCGAATAATCCATATTCAAAATCAGCTAGCCAAGAAAGGAATTTTTCTTTTTCCTCTAAATTATCTATTTTACCGGATTGGTGAACCATATTTGCAGTCACATATCTATCTAAAATAAGAATTCCACCGTCTTTATAAAATTCTTCATAGTCTTGTTTATATGATGCATATCTATCTACTGCATAAAAAGTAGAAGCGATATATGGACTTATTTCCCCGGCATCTTTACCGAATTCTCCGGATAAATACATTTTTACAAGAGCGGAAGAAGGATTTTCATATCTTGGATAAGCAATTTTTTTTACTTTATATCCTTCATTTATTAATCTATTATATAATTTTTCGGATTGAGTTTGCTTCCCGGAACCGTCTAAACCTTCTATGACTATGATTTTACCCATATTTTTCATATCCTTTCCAAAATATTTTTTCTTGTTTATATTTCATATGTATGATACAATATCGTTGTAAATTTGTAAAGGAAATTAATTGTGAGGAGGAGTTAAATTTGAAAGTAAACGGGGTAGGTTTGACATCTTCTACGATTACTCATACAACCGGTGGAAATGGTAAAATACGAAAGTCTAACGGTAGTAGCTTTTCTGATAATCTTGGCGGATTTGAGAGAGATAATGAAAAGGAACAACTTGAAAAAAAACTAAAGGATATTGCGGAAAAAGGAAAGTTTGTAAAAGAAAAGATGGAGTTAAAAGATCTTATTGAGTATAAAGCTATGATAAAAGAATTTTTGGAACGTACGGTAAGATTTTCTTATAAATATTCTAAAGAAAGTAAGTTTGGAAGAGATGGTTCCTATAAAATAATGGGAATTGTAAAAAAAGTAGATGAAGAACTTGAGAGTTTAACACAAGAAATGATGAATTCTGAAAAAGATAAATTAAAAATTGTTGATAAAATTAGCGGTCTACAAGGTATGTTGGTGGACTTATTAATGTAATAAATAATTTTTTATTTCAATAAAGGTGAGAGAAATGATAGAAAAGTTAAAAATTGATATAGATAATGAGAGCGTTAACCACGCTTATTTTTTAGAGTGTAATGATGAAAGTAAAGCCTTAGAAGAAGCGAAAGAATTTGCGGCTTTAATACTTGGAAAAGGTACTGAAAATAATCCGGATTGTACGGTCTTTTTGACGGAAGAAAAGTCTATAAAGGTTGAGAGCATAAGAGAGTTACAAAAAGATATTGCTATAAAGCCTTTGATGTGTTCTAAAAAAGTTTATATTATACCTTATGCCGAAAAAATGAATGTTTCTGCTCAAAATTGTTTGCTAAAGACGTTAGAAGAACCGCCCGTTTATGCCGTTATTATACTTATTTCTTCTTCGATATACAGTGTTATAAATACTATACGTTCGAGAGTTAAACGTATAAAAATAAAGAATGAAGCCGGAATTAATATTGATTCCCAAGTGAAAAACATAATAGACTCTATTTCGGGAAAAAGTGTAATTGATGTATTAAAGTTTTCTGAATTTTTTGAAAAAAATAAGGATAATATTATTGAAATTTTGCATGAAATGATGAAATATTGTGATGAACTGATAATGAACAATAAAAATGGGTTGCGAGATGGGGGAAACAGTGATATAATTTCTGTTGCGAAGTATGTTCCGATAATTGATTTAGCGGAACATAGGATAAATGGGAATTGTAATTTTTCAATGGCTATTGATGAAATGCTGTTGTCCTTTAAGGACTGTTAATAGAAAGGAATTTTTATATGAATATTGTTGGAGTTAAATTTAAGGAAAAAGGTAAAACATATTATTTTAATCCAAGTGGATTAAAGATTAATAAAGGAGATGCGGTAATTGTTGAGACCGTAAGGGGACTGGAATTCGGATATGTAACTTTGGCGGATAAAGAGATTTCGGAAGAAAATTTACAAAATCCGTTGAAAAATGTTATAAGGGTTGCAACTCCTGAAGACTATAAGAAAAATGAGGAAAATAAGCGAAAAGAGAAAGAAGCTTTTGATATATGTGTTAAGAAAGCCCAAGATCATAAGCTTAATATGAAGTTTATTGAGGCTGAATATACCTTTGATAATAGTAAGGTCATATTTTATTTTTCTGCTGATGGAAGAATTGATTTTAGAGAACTTGTAAAGGATTTAGCTGCGATTTTTAAGACTCGTATTGAACTTAGACAAATCGGAGTAAGAGATGAAGCTAAGATGATTGGCGGACTTGGTCATTGCGGACGTGAATTTTGCTGTCATAAATTTTTAAGTGATTTTCAGCCTGTTTCTATAAAGATGGCGAAAGACCAATCTTTATCGCTAAATCCTACTAAAATTTCCGGATTTTGTGGAAGACTTATGTGTTGTTTGGCTTATGAGCAATGCGGATATGAAGAAAAAATAAAAAGAGTTCCGAGAGTTGGCTCGCTTGTATCTACTCCGCTTGGTGAAGGAAATGTTGTTTCTTCTAACATATTAAAAGAGGAGGTAAAAGTAAAATTAAGCGAGAAAGATGATAATGTAGATTTAGAAACTTTTAAGGCTAGTGAAGTTAAAGTTATAAAAGCTGTTTATGAAAAAAATGTAGCAGAAGATATTGAAGAATTGAAGAAATTGGAAGATTAGTGGACTTTGGAGGGATAGTAAATGATTATTGAAAGAATAATCTATAATATTTTAGCTGTTTTGTTTTTCGTGTATACAATAAAATCGTATATAACAAAGCGTAAAGAGGCATATTTGGCTGTTGCGGGTGGCGAAGTTGTGGCTATAACTTTTAATGTGCTGAATTTATTTAATGGTGTTTATTATGGCAATTACTTATTTGAAATTATTTCTGTTGTTTTAGGAATAATAGTTCCGGGGACGATATTTTTTAATGATTATTTCGGCATGATAAGAAATAACATTATGGGATTGCTTGGGCCTGGAAGGAATGTTTTTGAGAAAGGTGCAGTCAATGAGTATTATAATAAAATCCCTATGCTAGATCCTAAAGATCCTGCAGATATTGTTAAATGGAATAAACTAAACGAAGAAGATATTTTTGTTCAATTAAAAGATAGATTTGCGAAAGCTGAAAGTTTAGCTGAAAAAGGTGAGTATAAAGAAGCTTTGGACATTTACAACGGAGCTGAGGCGTTATTTAATGAAAATCCTATTATACTATTTAACGCCGGTGTTATATATATGAAGAATGCTAATTACGAGCAAGCCACAGTAAGATTTTTAAGAGCAGCTGAGCTTTTGGAGGAACAAGAGATTGATGGAGATTCCAGTGCATCTATTGCGTTTGATAGAGCGAAGGTTATTATTCAAGGAATTGAAAAGTTTGATGTTTACTATAATTTAGCTTTAGCTTTTGCTTGTTGGAATAAGCCTGAACTTGCCGTTGAGAACTTTAAAAAGGCGGGGGAAGCTAAATCTAACTGGATTTTGGTATATAAGCCTCTTGCAATTATTTTAGAGAACTTAAAGAGATACGAAGAAGCGGCTAAAATGTATGAGAAGTTGTCTGAGTATGAGCCTGAAGATTTTGCTAGTTATGGAAAAATCGGAACTTTACTTGCTTTTAAAAAGGAATACGATAAGGCTATTGTTAATTATAGAAAGGCTATAAGATTAGATCCTAATAATGCTTCGTTATACTATAATATGGGAATACTTTTGTATGAAACGGATAAGACTACTGAGTCGATAAATACGTTTAGAAATGCGATTGAAATTAATCCTAATGATTACAGATTCCATTATAATCTTGCACTTTCTTTAGAGAAGGCTGATGAGAAAGCTTTAGCGATTGATGAACTTAATAGAACTCTTGAATTAAAACCTGATTATACTTCTGCATCTAATATGCTTGCGATTTTATATTGTGGAAATGGAAATAGAAATGCTGCTGTAAGTGTTTGCGAAAATGCGATTAAGTATGATCCGGATAATTATGAATTATACTTTAATGCCGGAATTGCTTATATGGAAATGAAAGATTATGAAAATGCTAAGAAGTATTTTACTATTTCTACATTAAAGAATTCTGAACTTGCTGAAGCATATTTTGGCTTGGGCCAAATTGCCGTTATAAAAGAAGAATATTCTGTGGCTGAAGAAAACTATTTGAAGGCTATAAGAGTAAATCCTGATTATCCTAATCCTTATTATAATATTTCAAGAATATATGCGTATAAGAAGGAATACGCTAAGGTTATGGAGAATTTAACACAGGCTGTGAAATTAAATCCTGCTTATAAACAAAGGATAAGAAATGACGGAGCTTTTGATTTTATGAAAAATATGAATGATTTTAAGGCTTTGATTACAGACTAAAAAATACAAAAGAGAGGATTTGAGGAAAATGGGAGAAAATGTTATTAATTTAACAAATGAAAATTACCTGAATTTTATTAACTCAAATAAGCCTGTAATTGTTGATTTTTGGGCTAATTGGTGTGGACCGTGTAGAATGGTTGGACCGGTTATTGAGTCTTTAGCAAATGAATTTGATGGCATGATGCCTGTTTGTAAAGTGAATGTTGACGATATGCCTGATGTGGCTAAGGAGTTTAAAATTAGTAGTATTCCTACCGTTATGATTTTAAAAAATGGCGAAGTTGTAGATAAAGCTGTTGGACTTAGAACTAAGGAAGAATATCAAAGCATGGTAAAAAATGTATTGTAGTTTTTAGGTAACAAAGAACGCATTAGTTTTAAGATTTATAAGACTAATGCGTTTTAAAATATTCAAAGGAGACTAGGTATGAATATTGTTATTGCTGCCGGTGGGACTGCCGGTCATATAAATCCGGGTATTTCGATTGCAAATATAATAAAAAAACATTATCCGGATGCGAAAATTACTTTTATAGGTACAGAGTATGGATTAGAAGGAAAACTTGTACCAAAGGCTGGATACGATATAAGATTTATACATTCTAAGGGACTTTCTAAAAATCCTGTAAAGCTTGCTAAGTCTGTTTTATCTAATACAAGAGGAATTTTAGAAGCTAGGAAGTTACTAAAAAAATTGAAACCTAAAGTTGTAATTGGAATGGGAGGATATGTGTGTGCGCCTGTTTTATTTGTAGCTAAAAAGATGCTGAATATTCCGGTTTTTATCCACGAGAGTAATTCTATCGCAGGTAAAACCAATAAATTTATTGGAAAATTTGCGGATGGAATTGCTTTAGGATTTGAAGGAACTAAAAAAGAGTTTAAGAGTAAGTTTGTTTTTGTTACAGGAAATCCGATAAATCAAGAGTTTTTTGATGTAAAAAGGACAGACGAAAATAATTCTGTTTTGGTTTTCGGAGGTAGCCAAGGAGCAAAGGCTATAAATGAGACTATAATTGAACTGGTTAATAATTATAAATTAGAATATAAGCTAATTTATGCGACCGGTGAGAAAAATTTTGAAGATGTAAAAAGCCGTATAAAGGATTTGAGCAAAGTAGAATTACTTCCGTACATAAATAATATGCCGTATATGTATTCTAAAGTTTCGCTTGTAGTTGCAAGGGCTGGAGCGCTTACAATTAGTGAACTTGAGGCGGTTGGATTACCCGGAATTTTAATTCCTCTTCCGACTGCTGCTGAAAATCATCAAGAATATAATGCAAGAGAATTTGAAAAAAGCGGTAACGGTGTAGTTTTACTGGAAAAGGATATGAATGCAGAGAAATTAAATTCGCTTATTTTAAAAATGCTGAAAAATGGTAAAAAAATAAAAAACACGAAAAAAGAAAATGCTGATGAGAAGATATTTAGAATTATAAAACCATATTTAGAAAAATAATTATATATTTAATTAAAATAATCCGATATATTAGAAGTAAAAATTTAGTTTAGGGGTGGTATTATGGAAGGAGAATTAAAAATAAATTATAAAAAAATGCTTAAGTTTTTCATTACAACGATTTTGATATTGGTAGGCGTTATTTTAGGATTAAAACTGGCGATATTCTTTTTACCGTTTGTGATTGCGTATGTGATTTCTAAGATAATTAACAAACCTGTAAAAATTTTAACACAAAAGTTTAAATTTCCACGTGTTGTTGCTGTAATTTTGTGTATCTTGGCCTTTGTAGGAATTGTTGCGGCGATTTGCTATTGGTTTGTTGCTGCGGTTATACGGGAAGTAATATCTTTGTCTGCTCAAACAAATTACGTTTTCCCGGCATTGTATACTGCGATTTCTACTCAAGTTGGAAGATTTAATTTCTTCTATCAAAATTTAGATTTGTCGCCTGAGTTAGTTTCCGGTATTCAAAGTACATTACTAAGTATTGTTAATACGCTATTAACTTCGTTGTCTGAGTTAATTAATTCAGCTGGAAATTTCGCTGTAAGTTTAGTTGTTAATTTACCAAATGCTTTAATTTATACGATTATTACTTTACTTTCAACATTTTTTATAAGTTCAGATACTAAGTTTATTTCTGACTCATTGGAAAAACATTTACCGTTAAAATGGCTTGCTAAAGTTGAAGGAATTACAAACGACTTATTCCACGCATTGGGTGGCTATTTAAAAGCTCAGGGAATATTGATTACCGTTACTTTTTGTGAACTGTTTATAGGTTTAAGTATTTTTAGAATAAATTATGCCTTGATTTTAGCGATTGTTATTGCGATTATTGATGCATTACCTATTTTAGGGACAGGTACTGTATTAATTCCTTGGGGAATAGTATTACTTGTAATGGGAAATTATCCGTTAGCTTTTGGAATTTTAGGAATGTATTTGTTTATAACCATTGTAAGACAACTAATTGAGCCGAAAATTGTTGGAACACAAATTGGAATTTATCCGTTACTTACATTAATTGCTATGTATACCGGTGTTCAATTAATTGGTGTACTTGGATTAATTGCTGGTCCAATTGTACTTATTATTTTGAAAAATGTTTTTGGCGGAATTTACAATAAAGGAGTTTTGAAGGAAATATTTGATAGTAGAGGCTAATTAAAGTAATATAATACCTTTTGGGGGAAAAGATGAAATTATCATTAAATGATTCAATAAGATATATAAAAGGAGTAGGACCTTCACGAGAGAAGCTTTTTAATAATTTAAATATATTTACTATAAAAGATTTGCTTTTTCATTTTCCGAGAGATTATGAGGATAGAACTGAAAAAAAGAAGATTTTTGAGTTGTTAGACGGAGAAAAAATTGCTTTTTCGGCAACTATAAGCGGGAAAATTAGTATTACTTGTCCTAGGGGAAATATGATTATGATAAAAGCGAATGCAGTTGATGAAACCGGAGTTGTAAACTTAGTTTGGTTTAATGCGATTTATGTGAAAAATATATTGAAGCCAGGCGGAACATATACTTTTTTTGGTAAAATTAAGCGTATGGCTAATAGAATTGAGGTCGTTAATCCTATTTTTGAAGATAAAGAAAATAAAAATACAGGAAAAGTACTTGGAATATATCCGTCGACTAATGGACTTTCTCAAAGTGCGATTAGAAACGCGATTGAGAATGTAATTAATGAATTTAACGGAAAAATAGAAGAATATTTGCCTGAGAGTATAAGACTTAATAATGATTTGGAAGAAATAAACAGTGCTCTTTATTCTATTCATTTCCCCGGTACTAAGGGAGATTACATAAAGGCACGCCGTAGACTGGTCTTTGATGAGTTATTACTACTTGAACTTGGACTTATGCAACTAAAAAATAATAATAGTTCAGGTTTAAATGGAATTAAGTTTGAAAGAGTAGTTGAAATAAGAGAATTTATAGATAACTTGAGTTTTAAACTTACGAATGCTCAGAATAGGGTAGTAGAAGATATATTATTGGATATGACTGCTGATAAGCCTATGAATAGACTTCTTCAGGGAGATGTGGGAAGCGGAAAGACTGTTGTTGCTGCGATTTCTATATTTAATGCTGTAAAAAATGGCTATCAGGCGGTTATGATGGCGCCTACCGGGATTTTAGCCGAACAACATTTTAATGAATTTGTTACGCTTTTTGGTAAGTTTAACATAAAAGTTGAACTATTGTCTGGTTCACTTACTGCTAAGCAAAAAAGGCTTGTTAAAGAAAAAATTGAAAATGGAGAGATAGATGTTGTTGTTGGGACACATGCTTTACTTGAAGATGATGTTGTTTTTTCTAAACTTGGGTTAATTGTTACTGATGAGCAGCATAGGTTTGGAGTTAACCAAAGAAGTAAATTGGCCGGTAAGGGTAAAAATCCTGACGTTCTTATTATGACGGCTACGCCTATTCCCAGAACGCTTGCTTTAATTCTTTACGGAGATTTAGATATATCTGTTATAGATGAATTACCTCCGAATAGAAAGGTTATTGAGACATTTTTAATTGGAGAATCTCTTGAAGATAGACTTAATGGATTTATAAAGAAGGAAATTGATGTTGGAAGACAAGCATATGTTGTATGTCCATTAATTGAAGAACAAGAGGATAAAGAAGACGCGGAAGAAGAAATTAAACTAAAAAATGTTGTGGAAGTTTATGAAAATTATAAAAAGATTTTTCCTGGTTATCATATTGAAATTTTACATGGGAAAATGAAGTCAAAAGATAAAGATGAAATAATGGGGAGATTTAAAGACGGGGAAATAGATATTCTTATTTCTACTACTGTTATAGAGGTAGGCGTAAATGTTCCTAATGCTACGCTTATGGTTATTGAAAATGCTGAGCGTTTCGGATTAGCGGCGCTTCACCAATTAAGAGGACGTGTTGGACGTGGGAGCGAGAAGTCATATTGCATATTAAAATGTTATAAATTGTCTAAGAATACTAAAGAGCGAATGGATATTATGACTAAAACTAATGATGGATTTAAAATCGCCGAAAAAGACTTGGAATTAAGAGGCCCGGGAGAGTTCTTTGGGGTTAGGCAACACGGAATTCCCGAATTTAAAATTGCAAACATATTTGCAGATAAAATGGTTTTAGAAGAAACGAGTAAAGTGGCTAAAGAGATTATGATGTATAAAACTTCCGATCAGGAGTTTAAACCTTTGTTTGAGAAGGTTAATCAGAAGTTTAGTGAGGTTGTTTTATAGTTCATTAAATATTGATATCTTGGCAATTTTATGATATAATTTGCCGGTAAATTATTTAGAAATAGAGGCGTAAAGAC
>CAYZJZ010000025.1:0-12974 GCA_964478905.1 uncultured Eubacteriales bacterium | reverse complement strand
TCAAAGTATTTATTTATGCACAAGTGTGACATATGTTTGACAAACCTACACAAATATTTTTTTAACATTTGAATATCTAATTGACATTTTGAAGATAAAATTATATAGTAAATACGTTGAAAAAATATAACTGTTGCTTTAAATAAATTAGGAGGTTAGCACATGGGAGAGGTAATTGTTATTACGTCCGGAAAAGGTGGAGTCGGTAAGACTACGTCTACTGCGAACATAGGAACCGGACTGGCATTGCAAGATAAAAAGGTTGCTTTACTTGATACGGATATAGGACTTAGAAATCTTGATGTTGTAATGGGGTTGGAGAATAGAATAGTTTATGATTTAGTTGATGTTGTTGAAGGTAATTGTAAAATTAAACAAGCTTTAATTAAAGATAAGCGTTATGAAGGTTTATATTTGCTCCCAGCTGCTCAAACAAAGGATAAAAACGCGGTAAAACCTGATCAAATGAAGAAACTTTGTAAAGAGTTGAAGAAGGATTTTGACTACATAATTGTTGACTGCCCGGCTGGAATTGAACAAGGATTTAAGAATGCTATTTGTGGGGCGGATAGAGCGATAGTTGTTACGACTCCTGAAGTTTCTGCTGTTAGAGATGCTGATAGAATAATTGGGTTACTGGAAGCTAATGAGGTTAGAGAACCGAAGTTATTACTAAATCGTGTTAGAGAAGATATGGTAAAACGTGGCGATATGATGAGTACTGAAGACGTTCTTGAAATATTGGCTATCGATTTAATTGGTGTTGTACCTGATGATCAGAGTATTATTGTGGCTACGAATAAAGGAGAGCCTGCGGTTACTGATAATAAGTCTATTGCCGGAAGTTCATATAGGAATATCGTAAGAAGAATTATGGGCGAAGAAGTTCCTTTTGAGGATTGGAAAAAGCATAGTTTTATGGATAAAATTAAAAGTTTACTAATGAAAAAAAAGTAATATAGTCTGTTTTGATTATATTGAAGGGAGAGATAAATTGTGTTTGACAATATCTTAAAGCTATTTAAGAAAGAAGAAAATTCTAAAAATTTGGCTAAAGAAAGATTAAAACTTGTATTAATTCATGATAAAGCCAATGTTTCGCCTCAATTTTTAGAGATGGTTAAAGGTGAAATTATAAAAGTAATAAAACAATATATGGAAATTGATGAAGATTCTTTAGATATTCAACTTACAAAGACTAAGAGCGATGCGGGGGATAGAATTGTTCCTGCGTTGGTTGCAAATATTCCGATTTTAAATGTTAAAGCGTCTGATGCTGAAAAAATTAATATTGAAAAAGAAAAGCCGGAAGAAAAAGTTGAAAAAGTAAAGGCTGATACTTCTGAAACGAAACCGAAGAAGAATACAAAAAAATCAACGAAAAAATAATATAAAGGGGCTGTAAAAAAGCAATTTTTTTCAAATGCGTAGGGAAGGGTTAAAGCTATTCCGTAGTGGGAATAATGTCCGGCTCTACAATGATTATTCGACTAAAATTTTGTTTTTTTACAACTCTTTTTTTCTGCAATGTGTTTTATTCGTTATTATTGGGATTTATAAAGCAGTTAGTCTTAGTAGTAATTTTCATTTAGATAAAATATGTTGCTATATATAGGTGATGATTATGAATTTTTGGAAAATAGTAAAAAGTAGAGAATTTAGGATTATTGCTTTAATTGTTGCAATACTTATTATAGGTATGGTTGGGCTTGCGAGTGCATCTCATTCGTCTGATCCTGATTTCTCTAATATAAAAAAGCAAGTTGTAGCGGTGGTTATTGGTGCTATTGCATTAGTTGCGGTTATGAGTATAGATTATGAATTATATTTAAGGTATTGGTATGTACTTTATGGTATTTGCCTTGTTATGTTAGTGCTTGTTTTGTTTACCGAGGCTAAAAATAATGCTCGAAGTTGGTTCCAATTTTTTGATGGAAAAATAGCTTTTCAGCCGTCTGAGATTTCTAAAATTGTATTAATTTTGGCTACTGCGAAGCTTCTTACTACGCTTAAAAAAAGAAGTTACAGTACAAAAGAATATTTACTTAGAATTTTTGGAATATGTGTGATTTTAGGTGTACCGATATTTTTGATTTTGAAACAACCGGATTTTGGTACGGGAATGGTTTTTGTTGTATCTGTTATCGCTATGGTTTTTGTTTGGGGAATAGACTATAAGTATATATTGTATGGACTTTTGTCTTTGATTGTAATTTGTCCGGTAGCTTATTTTGGATTACTCTCTAAAGTTCAAAAAAATCGTATAAAGGTGTTTTTAGACCCAACACTAGATCCGACAGGTGCAGGTTACCACGTTTTACAGTCTAAACTTGCGGTAGGAGCTGGACAGCTTACCGGAATGGGATTATATAATGGTACTCAAACTCAACTTGGATATTTATTTGCTCAGACTACGGACTTTATTTTTGCGGCTATTTCTGAGGAAATGGGGTTCTTTGTTGCGGCAATACTTATAATTCTTTTGTTGGCACTTGTTATAAATTGTTATATGGTAGCAAAAGATGCTAGAGATGAGGAAGGTAGACTCATTGTTGTTGGGCTTTCTACTATGTTCGCGTTCCATATTTTTATAAACATTGGAATGACGATGGGATTAGCTCCTATAACTGGTATACCGTTGCCGTTTGTAAGTTATGGCGGAAGTGCTATGCTTACTAATATGATTGCAATTGGTATTATTTTGGGAGTTTCGATTAGGAAAACAGGATTAAAATTTTAATTAACCTGTAATGATTATTAAGGGAGAGGACTGTTTATGAGTATGGATAATTTGGAAATTGAAAGAAAATTTTTAGTAGATATAGATAAAATTCCGTATGATTTATCTTTAATGGAGAGAAAAGAAATTGAACAAGGCTATATTTTGCATAATCCTGCGGTTAGAATAAGATCAATTTCAAATTCTAAGTATTATATGACGTTTAAGTCTAATACGGATAATGATTTAGTAAGGAATGAAGTTGAATTGGAAATATCTAAAGAGGCGTATTCTAAGCTAATGAGTAGAGATGATGTTTGTAAGATAAAGAAAAATAGGTATATAACTTTTGAGAATAATAATAAGTTTGAGTTGGATGTTTTTGAGGGAAGATTAAAGGGGCTTGCTTGTCTTGAGGTTGAGTTTAACAGTTTAGAAGAGGCTAAAAATTTTAATGCTCCTCACTGGGTAAAAAAAGAGGTTACTGATGATAAAAGATATACTAATAGTGAGTTATCTAAACTGAAAAATGGTTTGGATGAGCTAAAGTAATCTTGATTTGACAAAATTAAAAGTTATAGTATAAACTACATCTATATACTTTTTGGGGTGATGTTTTTATGGATAAGAATGTTGAAATTGCGTTATTGCTTGATTTCTATGGAAATATGCTGACTCCGAGACAAAGAGAAATTATGAATTTATATTATGAGGATAATTTGTCGTTGTCTGAAATTGCTGAAGAATTAGAAATTAGTAAACAAGGTGTGTCAGATAGCTTAAAACGTTCGGAAAAAGTTTTATATGATACAGAGTCGAAATTGAAACTTATGGAACAACAATTTAAGAATGAATAGTAAAATATTTGCGGAATTGCGAGGATTATAATTATGGTTTTTGAAGGTTTTTCTGAAAAGATACAAGGTATAATGAAGAAAATACGTGGTAAATCACGTGTTACAGAAGAAGATGTTAAGGCGATTTCAAGAGAGTTAAAACTTGCTTTGTTGGAAGCTGACGTTAACTTTAAGGTTGTTAAGGATTTTATTGCTAAAATTTCTGAAAAAGCTATGGGGCAAGATGTTTTGAAAAGTCTTACTCCCGGTCAACAAATTGTAAAGATAGTTAATGAAGAATTAATTGAATTACTTGGTAAAGAACCTAGTCGTCTTAATTTTAATCCTAATGGAATAACTGTTATTTTAATGGCTGGATTACAAGGTTCGGGTAAAACTACTGCGAGCGGAAAAATTGCTAATTTTGTTAGAAAAAACGGTAAAAAACCGCTATTGATTGCGTGTGATGTATATAGACCTGCTGCTATTGATCAGCTTGAAGTGTTGGGCAAACAGCTTGATATACCTGTTTTTTCTATGCGTGAGACTAAAGATGTTATTAAAATTGCGAATGAAGGAATTAAGCTGGCAAAGCAAAAGGGAAACGATGTTGTTATTGTAGATACTGCCGGAAGGTTACATGTTGACGAAGAACTTATGAATGAAGTTACGAATTTAAGAAATGCGATTAATCCTACGGAAATATTGCTTGTTATTGATGCGATGACCGGTCAGGATGCTTTAAATGTTGCGACGGCTTTTAATGAGAAACTGGAAATTAGCGGAATTGTTATGAGTAAGTTAGACGGCGATACTCGTGGCGGTGCTGCGTTGTCTGCTAAAGCTGTTACGGGAAAACCAATTAAGTTTGTTAGTGTTGGTGAAAAATTAAGCGATTTAGAGCCGTTTTATCCTGATAGAATGGCATCGAGAATTCTAGGAATGGGAGATGTACTTTCCTTAATTGAAAAGGCTCAAGAAAATTTTGAGGAAGAGGAAGCGTTAAAACTTGAGAAAAAGTTAAGAGAAGCTACTTTTACATTAGAGGATTTTTTGAGTCAAATGCAACAGATAAAGAAAATGGGACCTATAAGTCAGCTACTCGGTATGATCCCGGGAATGGGAGCACAATTGAAAGATATTGAAATTGACGATAAACAAGTTGCAAGAGTTGAAGCGATTATTTTATCTATGACACCGAAAGAAAGAGAAAAACCGGAAATTATTAATGCGAGTAGAAAGAAGAGAATTGCATCGGGCTCAGGAATGCAAGTACAAGATGTTAATAGATTATTAAAACAGTTTGATGAGATGAAAAAAATGATGAAAAAGTTTAAAAATAATAAAAGGGGATTTAAATTTTAGTTAAAAATATTGGGGGGATTATACTGTATGCAAGATAACATTAAGATTTTGTTTGTGGATTTTGTTGGCTTTGAAAAGACTGTAAAGGTTATGTCTTATGCAAAAGGCATAGCTATGACAAGCAAAAATCCTATTGCAAATGCTATTTCTCGATTAGATGATAGGATTGAATGTGCGAAGGTGAAAAAAGTCAAGGAGTTTAGGGATTTTGGAGTTTTGGGTAAAGTGGATAATGATGAGGTTTTACTTGGGAACGAAAGAATAATGAGAGAACGAAATGTTATGTTAAAAGGCGATACAGATAGTAAGATTTTTTTAGCTATAAATAATCAAGTTCAAGCGGTATTTAAAATAGGATAGAAATGAGTAGAAAGAGGATGTAAGAAACTCACTTATAAATTTTGTGAGTTTTTTACATCTTTTTTCTTTGAATTAATTTATGGCAAAAAATTCTATTTTTTACGTAAAAAAGGCTAAAGTTTATGTGAAGTATTGACGATATAATAGATGTAATGGAAGATTTCACACATGGAGGTGTGCGTTATGAAAGTAGAAATGAATAGCAATAATTCTGGTATGGGGTATGTAGATAACCAAAGGATAGAAACCAAGAAGGTTGATACGCCTAAGGTAATCCCGGAAGAGCATATTAATAAGGAAGTAAAAGAGAAAAATATTTCCGAAAGAGATGCTCAGAAAATTAAAGAAACCGTCGAGAAACTAAATGAAGGCTTGAAAAATGCTGATAAAGCGATTGAGTTTAAAATACATGAAAGTCATGAAGGTGGTCTTAATCGAGTTTCTATTAAGGTTGTAGAACGTGAGAGTGAAAAAGTTATAATGGAAATTCCGTCTGAAGAAGCTATTGAGTTTTCTGAGAAAATGGACGAGATTACCGGGATACTTTTTGATCATAAAGGATAGGGGGCGGAGAGAAGATGGCTACAAATAGAATAACCGGTTTAGCGAGTGGAATGGATTATGAATCAATTATTGAGCAATTGATGGAAGCAAATCGTGCTCCGCTTGAAAAACTTGAAAAAAGCCAAACTAAGGTTGAATGGCAAAGAGAAGCTCTACTTGAAATTAACTCTAAATTTCTTTCTTTTAGAACTACTGCGTTAGATATGAAGTTGCAAGGAACATATAAATTATATAATGCTGAGTCAACTGATAAAAATGCAATTTCTGCTTCAGCAACTAGCGAAGCGCAAGAAGGTACATATAAAGTTTCTGTTTCTCAACTTGCAACTAAAACTACTTTAGTTGGAACGAAACTAGAACAAGATATTCGCAGTAGTACGAGTATTACTACGGATGATTTGACTAACTTGGCTGGAAAAAGTTTTGACATAACATATAATGGTGAAACTAAAACTATATCTTTTGGAGAAGATGAAACTTTTGATAATAGTCAAAAATTGGCTGATGCGCTTCAAACTAAAATTGAAAATGCTTTTGGCGCGAATCAAATAGATGTTAGTTGTAAATATGATGAACTGATTCTATCTAGCAAAACTTCTTTAAAAATGCCTATTACACTTACCTGTGGAGGAAGTGGTGCTAATGCACTTGATTATTTGCATTTTGATGATGGAGATACAACGGCTTTTGATACTGGTGCTACACTGGAAAATCTTTTGGGAAGTAGTAAGTTTAAAAATAGTGATGAGATGACGATATCTGTTAATGGGAAAGATTTTACTTTTAGTAAGAATGATACATTGTCTGATGTATTTAATAAGTTAAATAAAGATACTGATGTAGATATTACTATAAAGTATAGCGATATAAAACAAAGTATGACTATTACGCGAGATACTTATGGAGCAGGTAGAGACATAGAAGTAGGTGGTGATAAACTAGGAGAAGCTTTTTGGAAAAAACTTGGCTTAAATTATTATTCTTATAAAGAAAGTAATAGACTTGATAAATTTGAAGCTAATGGTGGATTGTATACAACCGGTGACAATGCGGTATTTACAATTACTTCTCCGGATGGAGAGACTGCTAAAGATGTTGAAACTGCATCTAATACATTTACATATAACGGAGTTTCGATGACTTTCTTAGAAGCTGATCCTAATAAAACGGTTTCTATTACAGTTTCTAAAAATGTAGATGAGATTTATAATAAAATAAAGAATTTCACGGATTCGTACAATGACTTATTAGTTACACTAAATAAGTATTATAAAGAAGAAGCGACAGGATATGATCCGCTTACCGATGCTGAAAGAGAATCTTTATCTGAAACTCAAGAAGAAAAATGGGAAACAATGGCTAAAAAGGGAATCTTAAAAAGAGATTCTACATTAAGAGATGCTATAAACAATATGCGTTCAGCTGTTACGTCTTATGTATCTGGTTCTAGCATTTCTTCATTATTCCAAATTGGTATTTCTACTTCTTCTTATGACTCTGTTAATTCTGAAAATAATGGTAAGTTGGTTGTAGATGAAGATAAGTTAAAGGAAGCAATAAAAAATGATTTGGATGGAGTAACTAGTTTATTTTCTAGTGCACCTAAACAAATTCAAAGTTCTAAACTTTCAGATAAAAACTTAAATCTTGATGGAAAGTCGTTTAATGTTACTTATGGCGGAGAAACAAAGACTATTACGCTAAAAGGAACTTATGATTTAGCAGATGCTACATCAAGAACTGATTTTGAAGATTATATGAAAGATGTATTTACTGAAGCTTTTGGCGAAGGAAGAGTAAGCGTTTCTGTTAGTGGAGATAAGATTTTATTCAATTCTCTAAAAACGGTGGATATGACGTTTAATGTTAGTAATGAAGGAAGTAGCGATGAAAGTAAAGATGCGTTAGCTTTATTTGGTATTAAAGATGGAGCTAAATATGATACTAGCGAACGTGGATTTGCTACTAAAATTTATGATATTTGTACTAATGCTATGAACAGTATTGTTGACAAGGCTGGTTCTTCGTCTACTGTTGTAGATGAGAGTACATTAGGAAAACAACTTGAGAGATTAAAAGAATCAATTAAAAAGCAACAAGAGAGATTGGAAATGTTAGAAGATAGATATTATTCACAATTTGCGGCAATGGAAGAAGCTATAAGCAATATGAATTCTCAAAGTTCATCAATTATGAATTTATTAAATGGTTAATTTTGATTCTTATTTTACGATTACGGAGGGAAACTTATGGCACTTAATAAAGCGGTTTATCAATATCAACAAAACTCTATTATGACAGCAACGCCTGAAGAATTAACGTTGATGTTGTATAATGGTTGTATTAAAGGAATACGTTTAGCAAAGATTGGACTTGAAGATAAAGATTATGAAAAAGCTAATCTGTATATGTGTAAAGCACAAGCTATAATAAGAGAGCTTAGGGCGACGCTTGATATGAAGTATGATATATCTAAAAATTTATATGATTTGTATACATATTTCTTGGATAGACTTATTGAAGCAAATGTAAAAAAAGAATCGTCTATTTTAGATGAAGTTGAACAATTTGTTTCTGATTTAAGGGATACTTGGGCTGAAGCTATGAAAGATGCCAGAATTAAGCAAGCAGGACGTGGAGGAATGACTCAAACTATCTAATGATGAGGTGTTGAATTTGTTGGATTTAGATAAAGTTGTAAGTAAGTTAATTAATCTTAGTGAGCAAAAGTTTACATTATTAGAGGATTTGATGTCTCTTACTGATAAGCAGACAGATGTTATAGAGGTTGGAGATATTGATGGATTGAATTTACTTATTGATAGAAAACAAGAAAAACTTGATATTATCAAACAATTAGATACTCAGTTTGAAGCTATTGTTAGTGATTTAAAGACTTTATATGAAATTAATAGCTTAGACGAATTAGAATTCAGATGTTCACGCATTACAGTGTTAAAAGAGGTTATTGAGAGAATAATGGATATATTGCGTGGGATTTGTGAAATCGAGAAGAAGAATAAGACTAAGATACTAAAGGCAAAAGATGAGTTACAAGAAAAGATATATAATGCGTCTAAGGGCAAACGTGCGATTCAACAATATGGTAATTTTAATTCACATACTGATGCATATTTTATTGATAGAAAAATAAAGTAAAAATTTGTTTTTGCAGGAAATGCTTTTTGGTTACTACATATTAAAAATATATTTGGTTATAGAAGAAAAGAGCTAATAAAAGACTAAGGCTTTGTATGTGAGGCTTTAGTCTTTTTTCTTGCGTAAATGGTATAATTGTGATATAAGAAAGGCAGATTAGTAACAAAAAAATAGTTTTAGGGAGAATAAGATTTATGAAAAAAGTTTTGCTGAAAATAGATGGAATGACTTGCTCTGCGTGTTCGTCCGGTTTGGAGAAATATTTAAATAAACAAGACGGGATAAAGTCGGCTACTGTTAATTTAGTGATGAATAATGCGAATATTGAGTATGATGAAAGTAAACTTACTTTGGAAAAGATAGAAAAGTTTGTTGAGAAGGCTGGTTTTATAAGTCTTGGAATTGATAATTTTGAAAGAGAAGAAAAGAAAAAATCTAATGAGAAGTATAAACTTATATGGCTTTCGATAATTTCTATTTTTATTTTATATGTTTCTATGTCTCATATGATTGGATTGCCGGTTATTCCGCTTTTGAATATGGAAACTTATCCGATTAATTATGCGGTAACTTTATTTCTACTGACAGTTATTGTATTGTTTTTTGGCAAGGATATATTAAGAAACGGATACAAAAATTTAATTCACAAAACGCCTAATATGGATACTTTGGTAACAATAGGAGTTTTTGCTAGTTTTATTTATAGCATTTACGGAACAATTCAGATTTTTTATGGTAATAATTTATATGTAGAGAAATTATATTATGAGTCTTCTGCTATTGTAATATTTTTTATAAAAATAGGTAAATTTATTGAAAGCAAGAATAAGAACAAGACTAAGGAAGCTTTACAAAATCTTATGACTATTACTCCTAATAATGCGATAATTTTTAGAGATGGAAAGGAGCTTACGGTAACTTTAGATGAGATAAAAAAAGATGATATTGTTATTTGTAAGCCGGGAGGAAAAATAGCGGTAGATGGCGAGATTATTGAGGGCGTAACGCATATAAATGAGTCTTTTATTACCGGGGAAAGTGTGCCTGTAAAGAGAGAAATCGGTTCAAAGGTAATTGCCGGGAGTATAAATTATGAGGGGACTATAAAGTATAAGGCTGAGAAAATCGGTAGAGATTCAACTGTGTCGGAAATTGTAAGGCTTGTGGCTAACGCAACAGCGACTAAAGCGCCTATTGCTAAAATTGCAGATAGGATAAGCGGATACTTTGTTCCGGTTGTTTTAGCTATATCTACGGTTGCTTTTTTGCTATGGTTTGTTATTTCGAGAGATGTGGCTTTTGCTATTAATGTATTTGTTAGTATATTAGTAGTTGCTTGTCCTTGCAGTTTAGGGCTTGCAACTCCTTTAGCTATTGTTATAGCTTCTGGTAATGCGAGTAAAAAGGGAATTTTAATAAAAACGAGCGAAGCTTTGGAAAACGCTCATAAGGTAAAAACAGTTTGTTTTGATAAAACAGGTACGTTGACTATCGGAAATTTAAGTGTTTCAAAGATATATAATTATAGCAATTTTACTGAAGATGAAATTTTAAAAAAGGCAGCAAGTGTTGAAAACAAGTCGGAACATCCGATAGCTAGAGCGATAGTTGATGTTGCCAAGAAGAAAAATATTGAACTTGAAGATATTCAAGAATTTGAGGCTATTTCGGGATATGGAGTTTCGGGTAAGACCAAGAATGGAGATGTTTTATTAATTGGTAATAGCAAGTTGATGAAGGAAAACAATATATCAATTAAAAATCTAAATGATGAACAACAACTTATGAATGACGGAAATAGCATTTTGTTTGTGAGTATGAATAACCAACTTATTAGTTTAATTGGAGTAAAAGATACGTTGAAACCTAATGCTAAAGAAGTTATAGAGGAATTAAAACAGAAAAATATAAGTGTTGTAATGCTTACCGGAGATAATGAAAAGACTGCTGATATTATTGCAAAGCAGGTTGGAATAGATAAAGTTATTTCAAATGTTTCACCAAAAGAAAAAGCGGAAGAAATAAAGAAATTAAAGAAAAATGGTATGGTTATGATGTGCGGAGATGGTGTAAATGATAGCGTAAGCTTAGTTACGGCTGATATAGGTGTTTCTATTTCAACAGGTACTGATATTGCAATGGATTCGGCAAGTGTTATTTTTATGAGTGATAATATTGAGAAAATGAATGAGTTGATTACTTTAAGCAAAAAGACAATAAGAAATATTAAACAAAATTTGTTTTGGGCATTTTTCTATAATGTTTGTATGATACCGGTAGCGTGTGGAATTTTTATACCTTTTGGAATTGAACTAAATCCTATGATAGCAGCGTTTGCTATGACTTTAAGCAGTTTAACAGTTGTGCTAAATGCGTTGAGGTTAAAGTCAAAATAATAGTTCACAAAAAAATCACATAAAAAACACCAAAAACTTTTTTAAAAAGGGTAAAATGAACCATAGGAGGGGATTTATTTATGATAAATAAAAAAAGTATAATTTCTATGGTGATTATGTTTGCCTTAATGTTTTCGGTAAATAGTAGTTTTGCGACTTCAAAGAATATTGAGATTTCGCTGACGGATACTAATATTATGGTGGATGGAGAAATGATTTCTAAGGACTCGAGTAATTATTTGTATCTTTCAAAAGATATGAACAATGGTGGAACTAGTGATGAGGCTAAAAAGGCTAATATTAGTGTAGATAATGTTATAAATATTAAAAAAAGTGGAACATATGAGTTTAGTGGTACTTTGAGTGATGGACAAATTTCAGTTAATACGAATGATATTAATGGTGATGTAGTTATTTTGTTAAATAATGCAAGTATAACTTGTAAAAATGCACCTGCGATATTTGTTTACAATGTAGCGACTAATTCTAAGACTTGTAATGTGATTATAAAAACGGCAAAAGACAGTGTGAACTATGTTTCGGGTGGCTTAATAAAGCAAAGTGTCGAAGGTTGGCCGGATCAAGATAAAATTATATATAGTGTAGAGAAAAATTATAATGATGAAGGTCAATATTTTGAAAGATATAAGTATGACGGGGCTATTAGTTCGGATATTTCTTTAACTTTTGAAGGTGAAGGTACGCTAATAGTTGAGTCTCAAAGAGAAGGAATTGAAGTAAAGAGAGATATAACTATAAATAGTGGAAATTATATTATTAATTCTACTGAGGATGGAATGAATGCTGCCCAAGATAATGAGAGTGTTATTACTATAAATGGTGGAACAATTTTAGTAAACACATCTAAAGACGGCCCTCAAGGAGATGGAATTGATTCAAATGGGTATTTATATGTAAACGGCGGTGAGCTATATGTGTTTGCTAATCCAACTAGTGAAGATAGCGGTCTAGATTCAGATTTGGGAATATATATAAATGGTGGAAAGATTATAGCTACCGGGAATATGTATGATGAAATAAAGGAAGATTCAAAGCAAAAATCTGTTACTTTACAGTTTGATAAAATGGTAACTGCCGGTAAATTAATTACTTTAGTTGATAAGGATAATAATCCTGTTACTGCGTTTGAGTCAGATAGAGATTATAAAGTTATGACGTTTAGTGTGCCGGGAATTAGCGGAAATGAGTATACAGCATATGAGGGTGGAACAATAGAAGGTACTAAGGTAAACGGGTTGTATACTGATATTTTGTCTTATACTTTAGGGAATAAAGTTCAAAGTCAAGTTTTAACTGGAAGTTTTCGCCCTTTTGGAGGCAGACCGGATTTTGAAAGAAATGAAAATAATATAAATGTGACTTTAGTTGGAATAATGGGAATTTTATTTGTTGCGACTTTGGGTGGAGCTATTATTTTAATTGTTATGAAAAAAGGGAATGTAATTTCTTTAGTGCTTGGAATTATTGCCGGGGTTACTATTACTGTTATTGTTTGTTCGGTTTTAAATGTAAGAACGCCGAAAATGCCTGATGAAAGAGGGAATTTTGGTAAGC
>CAYZJZ010000024.1:0-13069 GCA_964478905.1 uncultured Eubacteriales bacterium | reverse complement strand
AATTTTTTGAAAGAAGAATTAATAATTTATCAAAAGTATAGTGATTTAATAAACTATGCATATGTTTTACTTATTAAATATCCAAAATCAGAGAAATTAGCTTTAGTTTCTGAAATACGAAAGAATATGTTTTGTACATTACAAAATATCTTACTTATAAGTCATAGTTTTGATGATAACTATAAATTAAAACTTTTAAATGAACTTGATGCATTGGTAGGAATGCATAAATTTTATATAAGATTTTCATATAATCAGCGATATATAAACAGTAGAAATTATATGGAATGGTCTAGGCGAATAAACGAGATAGGAAAAATGATAGGGGGATGGTATAAGTACTATGCCAAAGCGAAAAGATAATGTATGGAAAAAATGCATAACATTTTCTAAGTTACTTTCAGCTCATAATAGAGCAAAGAAAGGTAAACGATTTCGAGAAGAAGTTATAAAATTTGAAATGAACTTAGAAGAAAATTTAATGACTATTGGTAGAGAATTGCTTTTAGGGACATACGAATTTGGTAAATTTAGAGATTTTACCATATATGAACCTAAAGAGAGAAAGATAAAAGTTTTGCCTTATCGTGATAGGATAGTTCATCAGTTATATGTTGAAGAATGTTTAAAACCTATATTTGTTAAAGATTTTATAAATGATTCTTATGCATGTATTAAAGAACGTGGTGTCCAACAGGCTGTAAAAAAACTAAAAAAATATATGAGAAGAATGAAACATAAAAATAGCAGTTATTATATATTAAAATGTGATATTAAGAAGTTTTTTTATAATGTTGACCACGATTTGTTATATGAAGTGTTAAAAAGAAGAATAAAAGATAAAGATTTTTTAAAGTTTTCTAAAAAAATAATTTATTATAATGATGAAAAGTGTGGAATACCGATAGGAAATTATACTTCCCAGTATTTCGCTAATATTTATTTGAATGTTTTGGATAAATATGTGAAAGAACAGTTAAAAATAGAATATTATGTAAGATATATGGATGATTTTGTTATACTTTTAAAAAGTCAACAAGAGTGTAGGGATGTAAAAAATAAATTAAAAGTTTTTTTAGAAAAAATAAGACTGGAACTTAATCCTAAAACAAGTTATTTTAAAAATGTGCAGGGTGTTAATTTTTGCGGATATAAACTTTATGAAGATAGAATCTTGCTAAGGAGAAAAAATAAAACGAGGTTAAAAAGATGGTTTAAGAAAATGAAGAAACTATATAAAGACGAGTTGATTACTATTGAAGAAATTAACAGAAAAATTCCATCAATACGAGGATATCTTAAACATTGTAATTCTTTTAGGATGTATGAGAAAATGATAGATAAGTTTGTTTTGGTAAAAAATAAATACAAAAACGGTCAACAACATTAAGGAAAGTTTTCTGCTTTCTGTTCGGTATTCGAGTTAATAATTAATTTTTTTGTCTAAAACGAAATTCCACTTTGTTAAAATGTGGATTTTAAATTTAAAATTAAGGGTTTCTAACTTTTTTATAAAAAAGTATTGCCAAATCTTGCATTATGGTGTAAAATAGTAAATGTTGTGACAGATACGCGTTGAAGCGAAAAGTGGCGCAAACCGCTCAAAGATCGGCGGTAAGGTGGGAATTTTCGTGGAGCATGTCCGATTTTAAACCGGGCGACAAGCTGAAGATTTTAAAGATTTAACTGTAAGGTTTCATTCTTTATGGATTTTACCCGGGATTTGGACTGTTTAAAAGTCCAGTTTTATTGTCTCGGGTTTTTAAATGTAAGTTTATGAAACACCAGGAGACGTTGTTAGGCTTGACGCTACATTATCAAACAAAAAGGAGGAATTGATGTGACAAGTAACAGCGAAAAAATCAGAATCAGATTGAAGGCTTACGAACATCAAGTATTAGATCTTTCTGCAGCAAAGATTATTGATACTGCAAAGAGAACAGGAGCAAAAATTTCAGGACCTATTCCACTTCCAACAGAGAAGGAAATAGTAACAATCTTGAAATCTCCACACAAATACAAGGATTCGAGAGAACAATTTGAAATGAGAACACATAAGAGACTTATTGATGTTCTTTATCCAACTCAAAAAACTATGGAAGCGTTGACAAAGTTAGATTTACCTGCCGGCGTAGAAATCGAAGTAAAAGTTCAATAAGAGTTGTAGCAATGTAGGAAAAGCAAAATTTTATAATGCTTTCCCGGTCACGTTCACGGAAAGGTGAACCAATAACCTAAGGAGGAGAAAAAAATGAAAAAAGGTATTTTAGCTAAGAAAGTTGGAATGACTCAAATTTTCTTAGAAGATGGAAAAATGCTTCCTGTTACAGTTTTAGAAGCAGGTCCATGTACAGTTATCCAAAAGAAAACAGTTGAAACTGATGGATATAATGCTGTAAAAGTAGCTTTTGGAGAAATTCGCGAAAAGTTAGTTAACAAAGCTAAGAAAGGTGAATTTGCTAAGGCTAATGTTGAAGTAAAGAGATATGTAAGAGAACTTAAACTAGATGATGTATCTAACATTAATGTTGGAGATGAAATTAAAGTTGATGTTTTCTCAGCAGGAGATACTATTGACGCTAGTGGTATTACAAAAGGTCACGGATTTGCCGGTGTTATTAAGAGACACGGTCAACATAGAGGCCCTATGGCTCACGGTTCTATGTATCATAGACGTCCGGGTTCAATGGGTGCTACATCTGATCCTGGTAGAGTATTTAAGGGTAAAAAATTACCTGGACATATGGGTAGCGAAAAAGTAACAATTATTAACTTAGATGTTGTTAAAGTTGATACAGACAAGAATCTTTTATTTGTAAAAGGTAGTGTTCCGGGAGTAAAGGGAAGCTTACTTTGCTTAAGAGATTCTGTAAAGAACAAGTAAGGAAGGAGGAAGAACAATGCCTAAGATGGATTTATATAACGTAAGCGGAAAAGTTGTTGGAAATGTAGAATTAAAAGATGAAATTTTCAATACTGAAATTAATAAAGATGCTATGTATTTAGCTGTAGAAAGTTATCTTGCTAATCAAAGACAAGGAACACAATCTACAAAGACTAGATCAGAAGTTAGCGGTGGTGGCGTAAAACCTTGGAAGCAAAAGGGTACGGGTCGTGCTCGTCAAGGAAGTATTCGTGCTCCACAATGGATTAAGGGTGGTATAGCTCTTGGACCTAAGCCTAGAACATATACAATTAAACTTAACAAGAAAGTTAAGAGAGTTGCATTAAAGTCTGCTTTAAGCTCAAAAGTTTCTGAAAATAATATGATCGTTTTAGATGAAATTAATTTCTCAGAAATCAAAACAAAGAATATGGTAGAAGTTCTTAAAAACTTAAATCTTGATACAACTGCTTTAATAGTATTAGGAGGTAAGAATGAAAATGTTGTAAGATCTGCTAAGAATATTCCTAATGTTAAAACAGCATATGTTAATACAATTAACGTATATGACATTGTTAAATATAAGAAGTTTATCGTAACTGAAGAAGCGGCTCATAAAATTGAGGAGGTGTATGCATAATGACAGCACAAGATATCATTATTAAACCTATCATTACTGAAAAGAGTAGTGTTGCAATGGCAGAAGGAAAATACACTTTCAAAGTTGCAAATAATGCTTCAAAAACAGCTGTTAAGAAGGCTGTTGAAGAATTATTTAATGTAAAGGTTGTTTCTGTTAATACAGTAAGTATGCCTGGTAAGGAAAAGAGAATGGGAGTTCATTCAGGAAAAACTCCTGATTGGAAAAAAGCAATCGTAAAGATTGATACAAACCCATCTGAAGAAACTTACTTAGAAAAAGGCGGAAAAGCTACTACAACAAACAAGAAATACAACACTGAAATTGCTGATTTCAACCCACAAGTGTAGTTAGCAATGGTATGTATAGGGAATTAGATTTTCCCTGCAAAACAAATTAGAAATGGAGTGAATTTATACAATGGGTATTAAAAAATATAGTCCTACAACTCCTTCAAGACGTGGTATGACAGTTTCTACTTTCGAAGAAATTACAAAGAAGAATCCTGAAAAATCTCTTCTTGCTCCACTAAATAAAAAAGGTGGAAGAAACTCTTACGGAAGAATTACTGTTAGACACATCGGTGGAGGAAACAAAACAAAGTACAGAATAATTGATTTTAAGAGAAATAAAGATGGAATGAATGCTACTGTAATTGGTATCGAATATGATCCAAACAGAAGTGCTAACATCGCTTTACTTGAATATGAAGATAAGGAAAGAAGATATATCTTAGCTCCTATCGGATTAAAAGATGGAGATGTAGTTCGTTCTGGTGCTGATGCTGACATCAAGCCTGGTAACGCTCTTCCTATCGAAAACATTCCTGTTGGTACTATGGTACACAACATCGAAATGAGACCTGGAAAAGGTGGACAAATTGCTAGATCTGCTGGACTTGCTGCTCAAATCATGGCTAAAGAAGGAGATTATGCACATTTAAGATTACCTTCAGGTGAAATGAGATTAATCGCTGTAAAATGTAAAGCTACTGTTGGTGAAGTTGGAAACGCTGATTATGAAAACATTCACCTTGGTAAAGCTGGTAAATCAAGAAACTTAGGTATCAAACCGGCAGTTCGTGGTGCGGTTATGAACCCTAACGATCACCCACACGGTGGTGGTGAAGGTAAGTCTCCAGTTGGACACGCAGGACCACTTACTCCTTGGGGTAAACCAGCTCTTGGTTATAAAACAAGAAATAAGAAAAATCCTTCTAACAAGTATATTGTTAAGAGAAGAAACGGTCGCTAATTTCCGTATATATAAATTGGTAATATGTTAAAATGCTATTGCATTTGCAATAGAAATAAACGAAAAGGAGTTGTTTAATTTGAGTAGATCTCTAAAAAAAGGACCTTTCGTTGCTGAAAGTTTAATGAAGAAAGTTCAAGAAATGAATAAAGCAAACGAAAAGAACGTTATAAAGACTTGGTCAAGATCTTCTACAATTTTCCCTAATATGGTAGGACACACAATCGCAGTACACGATGGTAGAAAACACGTTCCTGTATATATTACAGAGGAAATGATTGGACATAAATTAGGAGAATTTGCACCAACAAGAACATTTAAGGGTCATACAGACCGTGCTGCTAAGTCTGCAGCTACTGCTAAGAAGTAATGAAAGGAGGAAATAAAAATGAGTACAAGAACAAAGGAAGAGATTCAAGAAATCTGGGCTGCTACAAATGCACCTCATACAAAAAGCAATAGACCTCCTAGACTTACTAAGAAAGAAAAGAAATTAATCGGTGTTGGTAAGGATGAAGGAAGAGCTGTATTAAAATATGCTAGAATATCTTCAAGAAAAGTTAAAATAGTTGCTGACCTTATTAAAGGAAAGAGCGCAATTGAAGCAATGAATATATTAAAGTTTACTCCAAAGGCTGGTTCTTCTATTTTAGCTAAGTTATTAAAATCAGCTATGAGCAATGCTGAAAATAACAATAATTTATCAGTAGATAACCTTGTAGTATCTGAAGTTTTTGCTAACCAAGGACCTACAATGAAGAGATTAATGCCAAAGGCACAAGGTAGAGGTGCAAGAATTCGTAAGAGAACTTGTCACATTACAGTAGTGCTAAGAGAAGCTAAATAAGGAGGGTAAATCATGGGACAAAAGACTCACCCACATGGCGTAAGAGTGGGCATCATCAAGGATTGGAATTCTAAATGGTATGCAGATAAAAAAACATTTGGAGACAATCTTGTTGAAGATAATAAAATTCGTAAGTATGTAAAGAGTAAATTATTTGTTGCCGGAGTTTCTGATATTGCAATTGAAAGAACAGCCGGAAAAGTTAAGGTTAAAGTTAATACTGCTAAGCCTGGTATCGTAATCGGTAAAGGGGGAGAATTAGTTGAAATTCTTCGTAAAGAACTTGAAAAGATTACAGGTAAAGAAGTAGCTATGGATATAATCGAAGTAAAGAATCCTGAAGTTAATGCTCAATTAGTAGCAGAAAACATTGCAGGACAAATTGAAAAGAGAGTAGCGTTTAGACGTGCTATGAAACAAGCAATGTCTAGAGCAATGAAAATGGGAGCTAAGGGAATTAAGACTTCTGCATCAGGTAGACTTGCAGGTGCTGAAATCGCAAGAACAGAACACTATCATGAAGGAACAATTCCTCTACAAACTTTAAGAGCTGATATTGACTATGGTTTCTATGAAGCTGATACAACATATGGTAAGATTGGTGTTAAGGTTTGGATTTATAAAGGTCAAGTGCTTCCTACAAATAAAAACAAAAAAGTTGCAAAAAAAGCTGAGGGGGGCGAATAATTATGTTGATGCCTAAAAGAGTAAAATATAGAAAAATGCAAAGAGGTAGAATGAGAGGTACTGCAACACGTGGTAACGTTGTAAGCGATGGAGAATATGGTTTACAAGCAACAGAACCTGCATGGATTACAGCTAACCAAATCGAAGCTGCCAGAATTGCAATGACACGTTACATTAAACGTGGTGGTCAAGTTTGGATAAAGATATTCCCTGATAAGTCAGTTTCTAAGAAACCTGCTGAAACTCGTATGGGTAGTGGTAAAGGTTCTCCTGAATACTGGGTTGCTGTTGTTAAACCGGGAAGAGTACTTTTTGAAATTGCCGGAGTTAGCGAAGAATTAGCAAGAGAAGCTATGAGACTAGCTAGTCACAAACTTCCTATTGCTACAAAATTCGTAGCTCGTGAAAAAAACATAGGTGGTGAAGAGAATGAAGCCGAATAAAATTAGAGAAATGTCAGATGTTGAACTTAACAATGAATTATCAAACTTAAAAGCTGAACTTTTTAGATTGAGATTCCAAAGTGCAACAAATCAATTAGACAATCCATTACAAATAAAAGCAGTTAGAAAAGACATTGCTAGAATAAAGACCGTTCTTAGAGAAAAGGAACTTTCTTCAGCGAAATAAAATGAGAAAGTCCTTTGATAAATGCGAGAAGTTTGAGAGCGTTTATCTTTGATTACTTAAGGTTAGTGATGTTCTGTAAAAGCTTAGCTTGAACAGAACAATAACAGGAGTTTTAATGGCAATGATAATTTTCGAAAGGAGGATTTATAATGGAAGAAACAAGAGGAAGAAGAAAAGTAAGAATTGGAAAAGTTGTAAGCAACAAGATGGACAAAACTATTGTTGTTACAATTTCTGAAAATAAAAAACATCCTTTATATAATAAAGTTATGAAGTCTACTTACAGATTAAAAGCTCATGACGAAGAAAATGCTTGCGGAATTGGTGATACAGTTAAAGTTGCTGAAACAAGACCGTTAAGTAAAGATAAAAGATGGAGATTAGTTGAAATAGTTGAAAAGGCTAAGTAAATTTTGATTGCTTATAAAGTAGCCACTGTTCTGAAAGCCGAGGCTAACAGAACAATATTGTGGCAAAAGAATATTACAGACTCAATTAAAAGGAGTGAAAAAAATGATACAAGTACAATCTAGACTAAATGTTGCTGATAATACCGGTGCTAAGGAAGTTATGTGTATTAAAGTTCTTGGTGGTTCAGGTAGAAAATTTGCTAACATTGGTGATGTAATAGTTGTTTCTGTCAAGACTGCAACACCTGGTGGAGTTGTTAAAAAAGGCGACGTAGCTAAGGCTGTTATAGTTCGTTCTACAAAGGGAATTAAGAGAAATGACGGAACATCAATTAAATTTGATGAAAATGCGGCTGTTCTTATTAAAGACGATAAGACACCAAGAGGAACACGTATCTTTGGACCTGTTGCTCGTGAATTAAGAGAAAAAGATTTTATGAAGATTATATCATTAGCACCTGAAGTTCTTTAGTAATTAAGATAGCCAACGTTTTGTAAAAGCAAAGCTTGAACAAAACAATAATTATGGCGAAAGAGAAATTGTATGGTTGTTGATATAAGTAATAAAGGGGTGAAAAACAGTGAACATTAAAAAAGGCGATACAGTTCAAATTATATCTGGAGAAGATAAAGGAAAAAAAGGTAAAGTTCTTCAAGCTATGCCTGCTGAAAATAAGATTTTAGTTGAAGGTGTTAACGTAAGAACAAAACATACAAAACCTAGAAAAGCCGGTGAAACAGGTGGTATTGTTAAACAATCAATCGCAATCCCAGCTTCAAAGGCAATGGTAGTTTGCAAGAAATGTAATACTGTTACAAAAGTTGCTCATACAACTTTAAGTGATGGTACTAAGATTAGAACTTGCAAAAAATGTAATGAATCATTAGATGTTAAGTAAAGGAGGGAATCTAGATGGAAAGATTACAAGAAAAATATAATAAAGAAATAGCTCCTGCTATGAAAGCTAAGTTCAATTATAGTTCTGCAATGCAGATTCCTAAACTTGAAAAAATAGTACTTAACATGGGTGTTGGAGAAGTTAGAGAAAACGCTAAGGCATTGGAAAGTGCTATAAGAGATATGGAAATGATTACAGGACAAAAGGCAGTTGTAACAAAGGCTAAGAAAGCTATTGCTACATTTAAAATCAGACAAGGAATGAACATTGGTTGTAAAGTTACTCTAAGAGGAGAAAAGATGTATACATTCTTAGATAAGTTTATTAGTGTTGCATTACCTCGTGTTAGAGACTTTAGAGGAATTAATCCTAATTCATTTGATGGAAGAGGAAATTATTCAATGGGTGTTAAGGAACAATTAATTTTCCCTGAAATCGAATATGATAAAGTTGATAAAATCAGAGGAATGGACATTATATTCGTAACAACAGCTAATACAGACGTTGAAGCAAAAGAATTACTTTCAATGTTCGGTATGCCATTTGCTGGTTAAAAAATCTTTGGAATAGGAGGAAAGTAAAATGGCAAAAAAATCTATGATTGCTAAGCAAAAAAGAACGCAAAAGTTTTCTACTAGAGAATATAACAGATGTAAAATTTGTGGAAGACCACACGCATATATTAGAAAATTTGGAATTTGCCGTCTATGCTTTAGAACACTAGCTCACAAAGGAGAAATCCCTGGAGTTAAGAAAGCAAGTTGGTAGGGAGCAGTACAGAACGAACTCCGTTCGTTCGTTGTACTGCCCCCGTAAGAGGACTCTAAAACGCGAAGCGATTTAGCAAGTCCTTACTACGAGTCCAGTATTGTGCCCCCAAACAGTATGGGGGGAGTAATAAAATGTAGGGAACGGTCTTGATCGTTCCGCAAAATCAATAATCTCAAAAAAGGAGGTAAAAACAAATGAATTTAACAGATCCAATTGCAGATATGTTAACTCGTATCAGAAATGCAAGTTCTTCTAAACACGAAACAGTTGATGTTCCAAAGTCAAAAGTTAAGAAGGCAATTGCTGATATATTAGTTGAAGAAGGATATATAAAAGGCTATACAGAGGACGAAAGAAATCTAAAAATAGCATTAAAGTATGTTGGAAATAAACAAAAAGTTATTTCCGGATTAAAAAGAATCAGTAAACCTGGATTACGTGTATATGCTGAATGTGAAAACTTACCAAAAGTATTAAATGGTTTAGGAATCGTATTAGTATCTACATCAAAGGGTATAATGACAGATAAGAAAGCACGTGAAGCCGGAGTAGGTGGCGAAGTGTTAGCTTATATTTGGTAAGCAAGCATAAATAAAGTATTTCAAGGGGTGAAAAAGAGATGTCAAGAATAGGAAAAGAACCTATAGCAATTCCTGCAGGAGTTGAAGTTAAAGTAGCTGATGGTAATGTTGTAACTGTAAAAGGAAGCAAAGGAACATTAGAAAAGAAAATGCACGCTAATATGACAATTTCTGTTGAAGGTAACGAAGTAAAAGTTTCTAGACCTAATGATGATAAAGAAAACAGAGCACTTCACGGATTAACAAGAGCGTTAATCGCTAATATGGTAAAAGGTGTATCTGAAGGATTTGAAAAGGCTTTAGAAATTAACGGTGTAGGTTACCGTGCACAAAAATCAGGAAACAAACTTGTTATGAACTTAGGTTATTCTCACACAGTAGAAATGGAAGAACCAGAAGGAATAACAATTGATGTTCCAACTCAAAACAGCATAATTGTAAAAGGTATCGACAATGAAAAAGTAGGAGCAGTAGCTGCCGAAATCAGAACAAAGAGATTACCTGAACCATATAAAGGAAAAGGAATCAAATACGTAACTGAAACAATCAGACGTAAAGAAGGAAAGACAGGTGCTAAAAAGTAGTTGCTTAGTGAACGCGAGCCGTTAGGCGAAGCGTGAGCTTAGCAAATACTTTGATAAATACGAACAGAGTATATATGGGCTGAAACTCATAAAATCACCGAAAGGAGTGAAAATAAATGGTATCTAAAGTAAATAGAAAAGAACAAAGACAAATTCGTCATATGCGTGTAAGAAATAAGATTTCAGGAACTGCTGAAAGACCAAGACTTAGCGTATATAGAAGTTTAAACAATATTTATGCACAAGTTATTGATGATGTTGCACAAAACACAATAGTTTCTGCATCTACATTAGATCCTGAATTAAAGGGAAAACTAAATGGCACAGGAAATAAAGAAGCAGCTAAAGCTGTTGGAGAATTAGTTGCAAAACGTGCAATGGAAAAAGGAATAAATGAAGTTGTTTTCGATAGAGGCGGTTGTATCTACCATGGTAGAGTAAAAGAACTTGCTGAAGCAGCTAGAGAAGCTGGATTAAAATTCTAATATAAAGAGGTGAAAATAAGATTATGGAGCATAAAGCAGAACGCAATAATGAACAAAATGGCGTTGAATTAAAAGAAAAAGTAGTTGCTATAAACCGTGTAGCTAAAGTTGTTAAAGGTGGTAGAAACTTTAGATTTAGTGCATTAGTAGTTGTTGGTGACGAAAACGGACATGTAGGTGCCGGAAACGGAAAATCTACTGAAGTTCCTGACGCTATTAAAAAGGCTATTGAAGATGCTAAGAAGAATATGATTGAAGTTCCGATAGTAAACACAACAATTCCTCACGAAATTATTGGGGAAGCAGGAGCTGGTAGAGTATTATTAAAACCAGCTAGCGAAGGTACTGGAGTTATCGCCGGTGGAGCTGTAAGACCAATACTAGAACTTGCAGGAATTAAGGATATCAGAACAAAATGTTTAAGATCTAACAATCCTGGAAATGTTGTTAATGCTACAATGAATGCATTAAAATCATTAAAGACTGCTGAAGAAGTTGCAGCTTTAAGAGGAAAGAAAGTTGAAGAACTTTAATTTTTACAAACATTAATAAATGGAGGTGCAAAAAATGGAATTAAACGAATTAGTACCTGCTCCGGGTTCTCGTACAAAGCCTTATAGAAAAGGTAGAGGTATTGGATCCGGAAACGGAAAAACAGCTGGTAAAGGACATAAGGGACAAAATGCTCGTTCAGGTGGCGGAGTTAGACCTGGATTTGAAGGTGGTCAAATGCCTTTATACAGAAGACTTCCTAAAAGAGGTTTCAAGAACGTTACAGCAATTCGTTATAGCGAAATTAACGTTTCTACATTAAATAAATTTGAAGATGGAGCAGAAGTTACACCTGAATTGTTAAAAGCTAGTGGCTTAATCAAGAAGCTTGAAGATGGAGTATCTGTAATGGGTAATGGTGAACTTACAAAGAAGTTAACTGTTAATGCACACAGATTTACAAAAACAGCTAAAGAAAAGATTGAAGCTGCTGGTGGAAAGGCAATAGTAATTAATGCATAGTTTGCATTAAAGAAAGGGGTACAGTATGTTTAAAATCTTAAAAAATGCTTGGTCAGTTCCTGACTTAAGAAAGAAAATCCTTATCGTACTTGGATTATTACTTGTATTTAGATTTGGATCATATATTCCTGTACCGGGAATAAACAGAGAGATTTTAGCTCAACTTATGAGCTCAACAGAAAACGGTTTCTTCGGAATGTTTAACATCATTTCCGGAGGAGCGTTTAGTAATCTTTCAATATTTGCAATGAGTATTACACCATATATCAATGCATCAATTATTATTCAATTATTAACTGTTGCAATTCCTTCTTTAGAGAAAATGGCTAAGGAAGGAAATGAAGGCAGAAAGAAGTTAGCACAGTTTACAAGATACGGAACAATAGTTCTTGCTTTAATTCAAGCTATTGGTATTGCAGTAAGCTTTAAGAGCGTTTTATATGCTCAAGATTTCTTCACATACGCAATTGTTGTTTTAACACTTACAGCCGGAACGGCGTTTATTATGTGGTTGGGCGAACAAATGACAGAGTATGGTATTGGAAATGGTACTTCTCTTATTATCTTTGCAGGAATTATTTCTAGATTACCTGCTGGAATTCAAAGCTTAATATCTTCTACAAATGCGGGTTCAACTATGGTTGGAACATTAGGATTTATTGCTATAGTTATAGTAATGTTACTTCTAATTGCTGCAGTTGTATGGGTACAAAAGGCTGAAAGAAGAATACCTGTTCAATATGCAAAACGTGTTGTTGGAAGAAAAATGTATGGTGGACAATCTACACATATTCCAATTGCAGTTAGTATGGCTGGAGTTATGCCTATTATCTTAGCTATGTCATTGTTAATGTTCCCAGCTATGATAATAAGTACAGTAACTGCCGGAAATCCAACAGGTGTATGGAGAGTAATTTATAACCTATGTGTTGCAACAAATGCAGGAACAGGTTATACAATTGGTTATTGTGTAATTTATTCTTTATTGATTATTGGTTTCTCTTTCTTCTATACATTGATTGTTTTCAATCCTGTTGAAGTTGCCAATAACTTAAAGAAAAACGGTGGATTTATCCCCGGAATTAGAGCCGGAAAACCTACTGCTGATTATTTACAAGGTGTATTAAACAAGATTACATTGTTTGGAGCTATCTTTATTGCATTTATCGCTATTTTCCCTGTTGTTGTACAAGCTATAACAGGAATTAGCCTAGGTTTCGGTGGAACAGCATTACTAATCGTAGTTGGTGTTGCATTAGAACTTGTAAAACAATTAGAGGCACAACTTGTAATGAAACATTACAAAGGATTTTTGGACTAGAATGTAATTAAGAGGCTGTCCTAAAATAGTGACGCCTTAACAAAAAATCCAGCTCGAAAGAG